>CALIQO010000269.1 GCA_938044055.1 uncultured Saprospiraceae bacterium | reverse complement strand
TTTCGAACGAATGGGAAAGAAGAAACTTGTACACATAGATGGTGGTGATGATACAAGTTTTTTCTTGAATTTGGACGAAATCGTAGCAGTAGAGCTATTATGAATGGCAATGAAATCAGAATAAGAATGAACCAGAAGAACCATCTACGCTTCTTCTTTCTTAAAGGCTTCTCTTGTTCAAGATCTTCATTCATATATAAGTATATAACACCTAAATGGCTTATATCTTTTCAAGTGCAAATGTATTTAACTTTACATTAATCTGTACCATAATTTCTACGGATCTAAGATTATTGTTCCACTATCATCCATTATCTCTATACAAGGTGTAAATTTCAATTGCTTGTTGCGCTTCAGCAACGTCATGAACACGCAGAATATCGACACCTTCAACTAGGGTTAAAACATGTGCAGCAGTTGTAGCATTAAGGGCGGTGTCCGCCGTTATTTCTAGGGGTTTATACAACATAGATTTTCTAGATAAGCCGACCATAAGTGGTACCTCGAGGATCTTAAAAATGTGCAGGTGAGACAACAACTTGTAATTATCTTCTACTGATTTTCCGAATCCGAAACCCGGATCAATGATGACACGTGTTATTCCTTTGTTTTTTAATGTTCGAAGCCTTACGGAAAATGCATCTAAAATTTCTTTCACAACATTATCGTAAGAAGGGTTTTTCTGCATACTATGCGGAACTCCTTGCATATGCATGGATATATAGGTAACTTCTTTATCGGCAACCACATCCAACATATTCTCATCAAATTGTCCTCCTGAAATATCGTTAACTATAGAAGCGCCTATATCACATGCGACATTTGCCACTTCACTTCTTAAGGTATCAATACTCAATACTGTATCTGGAAAGGCTTTTTTTATAGCCTCCAGGGCGGGTACGATTCTAGCCATCTCATCTTTAATGCTTATGATTTCTGCACCTGGTCTGGATGACATTCCGCCTACATCGATAATGTCAGCTCCTTCAGCTACCATTTCAGAAACACGAGAAACTATGCGATCGATATCTGTATACTTTCCTCCATCGTGAAAAGAATCTGGAGTCACATTGAGGATACCCATGATTCTGGGTTTCGATAAGTCAAGCCACTTTTCCCGAGATCCTATTATCATCTTAATTTTTAAGCAATATACAACCCATATGTTGACTAGCGTATGCGTATACCTGTAGAATTAATTGTCTAGAAATTATATCTGTTTTATATCGTGACTATTTAAAAACTCTATCGTCTTATATCTGGGTAATTATAATATATCTATGTTCTCTTTAACAGGAGATTACATGAAATTAATACCTGATATAATACCACGGTCCGATTCTTTTTTAATATGACGCCTGGGTTCCTTTTTAAAGAAATAGTGTCCAGAATTTCCTCAAATGAAGAATTCGTGCACAGAATTTGCTAGTATATGGTTAATAACCACAATAATTATATGAGAATATCTCTATATTTGCGACTTATAGAAAACTACAAAATTCTTTTACCTTGAACTTCCGTACACCTAGATATAAAACTCTAGCACTAGATTGCCTATTCGTGTTGCTATTATGCTCATTACTTGTAGGTGCCTACAGGTATATAAAACTTCAGGGAGATAATTCTCCTAATCCATCTACTCAATCAGAAATAGATTACAATGACAACATTGTAGGTATCAACCGATATGGCTTACCCATAGACGAGTATTACTTAGAAGATGCTACCCTCGATGACAAGAATTTTCTGGGAGATATTTTATACAATGCTGGTTTCTCTTATTCGCTAATTGCAGAAGCTCAGAGAAAAGCAGAAGATATATATGCTGTAAGAAAGATAAAACCTGGAAGAAAGTACACTTTAGTAAGAGAATCTATATGTGGAGATGTGGTTGCATTAGCATTCGAGCCAGATCCACTTCGCTATGTACTCTACGACTTCAGAGAATCGGTAGATGTAAAAATATATGATCGAGAATTTACCACATGTGTCGAAACCGCTACTGGTAAAGTGATGAGCAATCTCAAAGATGCCATCGTCGGTGAAGGACAAGATAGAGCTCTAGTAGAACTTATGGAAGATGCTCTTGCATCTAGTGTAAGCTTCCAGCATGTAAAGAAAGGAGATGAATTCAAGGTAATCTTTGAGAGAAATTATATAGACGGAAAACCAGTTACACTCGGTAAGGTTCTGGGTGTATACTGGAAAGATAAAAGAAAAGAGCACTACTCTATATATTTTGATAAGGCAGATAAAGGTGGCTATTATGATTTACAAGGAAGACCATATGAAGATGCTTACCTGCTTGCGCCTGTTAAGTACTCCTGGATTTCAAGCTACTTTTCTTATTCTAGGTTCCACCCTATCAAGAAAAGAAGGATTCCACACTTAGGTACAGACTATGCTGCACGCCATGGTGATCCTATACGCGCTGTTTCTGATGGTATGGTGGTAGAAGCTTCATACACTAGACCTAACGGTAAGTATGTCAAGATGAAACACGATAAGACTTATGAATCACAATACCTACACATGAGTAGGTTCGCTAAAGGTATTTTACCTGGAGCCATAGT
>CALIQO010000268.1 GCA_938044055.1 uncultured Saprospiraceae bacterium | reverse complement strand
TCCCTGGTCTCTCCGAGGCCTACCATGAATCCAGTCTTGGTACGCTTGCCATAATCCTTGATGCGCTTGATCTGTTCTAGACTTCTGTGATATTTTCCTTGTGGCCTTACTTTTCTATATAGACTCTCTACCGTCTCCATGTTGTGAGAGACAACTTCCTGTCCGCCTTCTATCATTCTTTCAAGGGCTTCCCAGTTGGCTCGGGTATCGGGAATCAAGGTTTCTATGGTGGTCTGAGGGCTTTCTTCTTTGATGGATACTACCGTCTGATACCAGATTTCTGCCCCTCTGTCCTTGAGTTCATCTCGATTGACAGAAGTGATGACTGCATGCTTGACTTCCATCAATCGGATGGCTTCCGCTACTCTGCGTGGTTCGTCGGTATCGTACTCGTTAGGTCTACCTGTTTTTACAGCACAGAAGGAACATCCTCGTGTGCATACATTACCGAGTATCATGAATGTCGCTGTTCCAGCACCCCAGCATTCTCCCATATTAGGACAATTTCCAGACTGGCAGATGGTATTCAACTTATACTTATCTACCAGATTTCTGACCCGACGATAATCCTCTCCGATAGGCAGTTTTACACGCAACCAGTCGGGCTTTTTCGTCCTTTTCTTTTCTTCTTCCTTATTGATTATGGGTAATTCTACCATATGCTTTTTTCTTCTACTTAATTGCTTCTTCTTCCGAGTTGCAAATTTAAGTAAAGATTGATAAAGTAAGGCTTATTGCCGATTTCATCCGTTGCTTCTAGTATGGCAATCTTCTTAGGAAATACATCTACCATGACACCGGCCTCTATTGTCTTGACGAATCTGTCAAATGCGCCCAGAGAAAAGAATACACCTCCCTTAGCCTGGATGCCTGGGGTGAAACTCAATTCATTGAAGCCACGGAAAAATCCACCGCCACCATAGATCTCTCTTTCATTGAAAAACTTATCTCTGTTTTCATCAGTCAACCGCTCATTTCGCACATCAGTTATAATTCTACCATCTACATCTTGTCGGTATAAAAGACGCAGATAGTATGGCTTGAGTATAGCAAGTGCCGGTCCGACCTCATAGTTGTAACCTATGGCCAGACCTTTTCTTTTCGCTTTTTCAGAAAGATATTTCCTGTATCCCCAGCCAGCTCTCATGATGAACAAGTGGTTAATCTTACCAAATGCATAAGGGGATGATTGACCGAATGAACCTATGGCAACATTTCTATTCTGCTTCGTCTCTCTAGGATCCTTCATGAAGCCCAGCTCGAAGTGCAGATAAGTTGTCTGGTCGTAGGTTTTAATTTTCCCTAGATTTAAAGCCATGGCAAGACCATTGGTATGCAAGCGAAAATCAACGGCAATCTCATTTCTATACACTACTCCCTTGAGATCCAGCCCTACTTGCTTAGGCTGAAAAGTATTCTGGCCATACACCATGGATGGGCTGAGAATCAAGATGAATAGAGATATGTACTTCAATGTTTTCTTAAAATTGTATACTAAATATAATGAGAATAAGCCTATAGTGTTGACAAGTTGCAGCATAAAAGTGACATATTCAATATTAAATGTATTTTTCAGCCACATTAATTGAGCAATATGTCGCAGATCAACCCCGGTACTATACTCGCCATCATCGGATTATACTTCGCCCTTCTGGTAGTGATATCTTACTTTACCTCTAGAAATGCCGATAATAAGACCTTTTTTACCGCTGATAAGAACTCGCCGTGGCTCCTCGTGGCTATAGGTATGATAGGGGCTACCTTGTCAGGTGTAACCTTTATTTCAGTTCCTGGAGCCGTGGGTAACTTAGGGGCAGGCAACTCCGCTTTTTCATACATGCAGATGGTTTTCGGGTTTATGGTAGGATACTTTATCATTGCTACAGTGCTGATGCCGATATACTACCGATTGAATCTTACTTCTATCTATGGTTATCTCAACGATCGCTTCGGTCGATATGCATATCTAACTGGAGCAGGGTTTTTCTTGCTCTCAAGGTTGATAGGGGCTTCCTTACGCTTGTATCTGGTGGCCATCGTCTTGCAGAAATTCGTTATGGATCCGCTCGGTGTACACTTCGTAGTTACCGTTGTTGTTACAATTCTTCTGATATGGATTTATACTTTTCAAGGGGGCATTAAAACCATTGTAGTTACAGATACACTCCAGACCGTATGTATGATTTCAGCAGTAGTGTTGACCATATACTTTATAGCCGATGCCATGGATCTGAGTGGCGTAGGAGAGATTGTTTCTACGATTAAAAATAGTGATTACAGTCAGATGTTTTTCTTCGAAGGTGGGTGGAGTGATCCTAATAATTTCTGGAAACAATTCATCAGTGGGGCATTGATTGCACTGGTAATGACAGGACTAGACCAGGATATGATGCAGAAGAATCTTACATGTAAGTCTCTGAAGGATGCACAGAAGAATATGTTCTTCTTTTCCATTGCTTTGATCTTCGCTAAGATGCTTTTTATATCCTTGGGTGCCTTGCTATATATATTCGCTGCACACAAGGGATTCGCGATTCCGGAAGCTTCAGATCAGTTATACCCTAGCGTAGCATTTGAGCATCTTCCTGCCGCTGTAGGTGTGATTTTCGTTCTGGGATTGGTCGCGGCTGCGTACTCGAGTGCTGATTCTGCCTTGACTTCCTTGACGACATCCTTCTGTGTAGATTTCCTTGGTTTTGAGAATAGCGACGCTTCAGAAACAGATAAAAAGAAAACCCGTTTTAAGGTACACGTTGCCTTTTCTTTCTTGCTGCTTGCCATCATTCTTATTACTTATTATGCCATCGAGAATAGATCTATAATCAACCAGGTATTTAGACTAGCAGGATATACATATGGTCCTATCCTAGGGATGTTTGCCTTTGGCATTCTTACCAAGAGAAAGATAATGGATGTCTACAGCATCGTAGTTGCTGTCGTCTGTGTAGGATTGACCATACTGATTGATATGAATTCTGCTTCTTGGTTCGGAGGATTGACCTTAGGGCATATGAGTATTGCATTGAATGGCTTGCTTACATTTATCGGATTGTTGATTATAAGTAAACCACATTTGCGTAAGCAGAACACTAGAGAAGGGTAGAAGAATCTGTCCAGTGGTCATCTGTATTTTCTGCTTGTCTAAGCTTTTCTAGATATGCCTGATACGCCCGTTCTTTCTTAGTCATATCGAAGGTGTCTCTCGGCAAGAAATATTCTCTGGTTTCGTCCTCTTCCCATGGATTTTCCACTATTTCATCATCTTCTTTCAATCCTTTAAACAAGAAAGCAGTGAAGATGCCAACTATGGCACCGAAGAGATGACTCTCCCAGGAAACACCATCCTTAGTCGGGAGGATTCCATGAAAATAACCACTGTATAATACCAGAGCTGATAAGGCCAGCACGATGGATTTCATATTGCGACGGAAGATTCCAGACCAGAATACGAAGGAGACCAATCCGTAGACAACGCCACTCGCGCCGATGTGATACGATGGCCTCGCAAATAGCCAGACGGCGAATCCTGTCAATAGTTGAATGAGGAATAGAGTAGGTACGGCCACACGTCGATAGAAATAAACAACAACCGCGGATAACATGAATATGGGAACCGTATTAGATAAGAGGTGTTCATAATCTGAATGGACAAATGGCCCCGTTATAATACCAAGGATTCCATCCCATTCACGCGGATAGATGCCATGACGACTCAGTTTAGAAAGTGAAAAACTCTCATACAGTTTTACTGCCCACATTAAAAATACAAGCAGAAAGGGTAGCTTAAGTTTATATAGAAAATCTGATAGTTTCTGATCTATCAAGATACGTACCTCCTTCTCACCAGTTGGATAAATTTAGCCGCCTTTTTTATTTTATAATCAGAGGTCCAGTTCTGATCTTCAGCGACTCCTCTTCCTAGGTATTCTTTCGCTTCAGCAAATGTAGTTAAGCCATTAAGATGCTGAATGATGTCATTAAATAACTGATTGTTTCCGGCAAAAAGTTCGTTGACCGTAAATACTTTTTCGTTAAGGCCCATAGATTTAGAAAGGTCCTTGATCGGCATATTAGCAAAGCGATCTGAAAGATCTGCAATATCTACATCAGAGAATAATTCCAACATCTCTGTTGAGAATGGCGCTGCAGTATCTATATCTTCGATTTCCGTTACAGTAGATTCTAGTGTAGGTTGTACCGAAGTAGCATAACCATTAGAAGTAGGAATATTAGAAACATCTATTGCATCTGCAAGAACAGGTTCAAGCTTAACAGCTGGTCTTACTTCATGGACAACAACTGGAGTAGGAGCTGGCACTTCCGCAAATATGCTTTTCTCTACCACTGGTTCTGGGATTGGTTCTGGAGTCGGCTCCGGAACAACATGCTTGGCTATAGGCTGTGGAGTAGGAGACGAAGTAGCTTCATATTTTCCAGCTATAATTTTTTCGTAGAGATCTTGTACATAAGATTTCAATAGATCTTTTTCTATGGAAGAAGCTTTTCCTTCTCCTTCTATAGCTTCTACTAAGTTATTGATCTTCTTAAGTTGTTTTTTTACCTTGTTGATATTCATCTGTGAGCGATTTTAATATATATAGTTGTACATCAAGTTGTGACAGAAAGTTCACCTAATTTACGGTTTCCTATTCTTGTTTATAGCAGCAGTAGAATATTAAACCACAATAGGTGCTAT
>CALIQO010000267.1 GCA_938044055.1 uncultured Saprospiraceae bacterium | reverse complement strand
CACCAGCATCGTGTCTCATCAACTTAAGCTGCGGAAGAATATCCATTTCAAAATTTACGAAATTAGAATCTGGCCATATATTTTCAATTACTGCTGCTCCGTCTTCTTCCTTTGACAGGATAAGGGGGATCTCATACTCATAGTAGTTTCTCTCGAAATCTTTCCCTAATCGGATAAAGATCGATACATCTCCATCTTTTAAATCAGGATCTTGTTCCACAGCTTCTGCATGGACAAACATCTGCAATTTCTTATAATAGGTAAGGTCTAATTGAGTTAACTTATAGATTGAAGCTTCACATTCATCTGCTAGGTTGCAGAACTCCATAGACAGCGACTTCTCATCTTGCAGTAGATTCTGAAAAGTCTGGAAGACCCGCTCTTGTAAGATACCCTTAGGAGACTTATAGTTGAATGGCATTCTAGAAGAATTTTCTTCTACTCCTACATCGTCAAGAACGAAAGGAATATCTGATCCAGTATCGGTTCCACACTTAGCAGGTAAGGTTCTCCATTGGTTTCTTCTAAGTTGGAATTCTGCCAGACGGAAAGTTTTAGCTGATGAGAATCCTTCCATATACATTCTCATAAACTGGATGGATCGGAATCCTTGTATATCGTTGACAGGCATTCCTTCTGCAAGAGGGATATTAACCCTATACCACTTCTGCCCATTCACCTCTCTTACCTCACGGATATAAGTAGTTGAAGTCTCGTCGATTTCTCCTCCTCCATTGGCTATAGATAATCTATACTCATAATAATTTTCAGCTTCATCCAGAGATCGGTTATTGTTTAAGTCTTCCTTATCTGGACGTGGATTACCTCTTCTCCTTTCATTAGGGTTTACATCAGGATTTTGTTGACTGTTGGTCAGGGGAGCGTTTCCTTCTGGGCCATTGAATCCCTTCATTCTTGTAAGCAACAACTCACCTTCATCGAAATCGCTGTCGTTAAAATAGATATAATTGTCATTCGCTGGATCTTGCTGCACAGCTGCAGGAACTGGAAATGTTGCTCCGATTTCTTGCAACCATTCTCTATAAAATTCATTCTCTAAGGCATCATCCAGACCATCAAAACCTATATCTTGAATCGCCCCTTGTGTATTGTCGAATCCATCTACGACAGGTACAATATTACTAACTCTACCCCAGGTTGATGGCACTAGGGTGTTAGCAGCGTCCTCATCCACGGGAATACTGTTCTCATAGAACTGTCTGTTGTCATTTAATACATCCTCTGAGATATTACCCAGATTAAAAACAATCTCTCCTACCTCTCCTACTTGATGTGCGATACCATCCGGTCTTTCCATAAATGGATTTAGCATCCAGAATTCTATGGATTCATAGTTAGCCGCTTGAAAGTCTGTGTTAGAAAAACTACGCATGATTCCAGCCCATCGACTTTTAGGATCTTTTAATTTAATCTCTCGACCATCATCACTCAGTTCTACTCCTTCAGATACACCTGCGATTCCACCTGGCGTATCGAAGTTGTAAGGCCCTCTTTCCGTCGGATAATAAGACATATCAAAGGTGAAGAGGTTGTTTAATCCTGTGGTTACATCTCTATTAAACAATTCATCTTGTAATACTTGGCGGGTATAAGCATTCTGATTGTCATTGCCGTTTCTAGCATTGTTATCTATTACATACCAGTTAAGTAAGGCTCGATTCGCCCCAGATGATAAATCTAGATTGTCTGATTCTTCTCTCACAGTAGGTACAGAAGCAAGAACCCAATCGTTCGTCCTGCTGCTTCCTAGTAAGATACCACTTACCGACCCCTCAAAATCATCGATACTTACTACCCCACTGTCGTCGTCTGATAGGTTGATGGCTCCAGAATGACCTGGAATAAGGACTGCTCCTTCTGCAGAAAAATTAACGAATGATTTTTCCTTCGTGCTGTAGAAAGGCAGCTTATCAACCATCTTAGTGAGGGCCGTTGATTCTGTACTGTAATTCAGATCCATACCCAGCACCCTATTGTTAATCGGATCATCCCCTAGATTTACCTTCTGGGTAAATGGTCTTTCTGATAACCTCAAGAAGGTTGCTCCGATATTGAATTTATCCCCTACTTCATAATCTGCCCGTAAGCCTAGCATGGTCTTCTGCTGCAAATTAAAGATGGCGTTGTTCTCGAAAGAAACATTAACTGGTGTTCCTTGCTGTAAGTAAGCAGGATTGATTATTCTAAGTTTTCCTAAAGAATAGTCAATTTCATAATCTTGGTTTTCTACCAAACTACGTCCACCTGCAGAAACCCGCACAGAACCTTGAGGAACGAATGGTCCGAGATTGATCTCCCCAGAAAAATCCGACTTCACCTCTCCTTTCATGACGAATTTATTCTTCTCCAGAACTTCTCTTGCTCCTATTATGGTGGTATCGTATAGTTCCTGATACACCAGTCTCTCAACTAATGCAGGGTCATCAATGAGGTCGTTCAATGACCGACCGAAAGGTTCAAGGACAGGAAAAATAATGGCACCGTTCCTAGGAATTACTGTAACCCCAGGAACGAAATCGAATATTCCATCCGATTGTGGGTCACCAAGTGCATTTAAGTTATCCAGGTTAAACACATTAAGAAGGGGGGTATATCTCAATCCTTCAAAAGGCAAAAATTTCTTTAAAGAACCATCGTTGTCGTCTTCGAAAAAGATATCGAAAACAAAGTCTTCTGGATTCAACTGAGAAGCATTAAGAGAATATACATTCTTCATCATCAGATCCCAGCTTGAGATGTCTACTCTCTGATTCGTACTCTTAAGCAGCTTGACAAAAGTAAGGTTAGGGCTTTCTACTTCATTAGTGACAGTAGAAGTTCTCAGTTCTGAGTTACCTTCTCCTTCACTAGACATATCTCCTACTTGATAGACTTCATCACAGTTAGCCGTATAGAAGTACTGATAAGATACACCGAGTACTTGATTCGGTCTCAATCTGCTATTGAGAGAAATCGTTCCCAGTTGTGGGTGATAGGTAAATTCACTCGGATTCAGTTTCCTTCCACGGTAGACCTCGAAATCTCGAGTCTGCTGCATCCTATATTCTGACTTAAGAAGCGTCGCTGTCTTGTCTATGTCATCTATCTCTTTATTCCGAAGCAGTTCTTCATACAATGGGTTCACTCTGTTATCATCAAGGGTCTCCCCATTGACACCAGTCAAGATCTGGTCTTGTATAAGCGGAGGGTCATAGGCTGCATTCTGGTTTGTAAATTTGTCAGCATCTCCTTCTGCTAAATCAGCAATGGCAGCAATAATTTTACTCCCTTGCTGGAAATCCGTTCTATCCTCTGATATCCATACTTCGATTCGAGATATGCGGAAGGATGTTCCTATGTACGGAATGGTCTTTAAGTTGTCTTCGTACGTGTTCCGATTAAAATGCCCGATGAAAAAGTGTCTGTTCTCATCGTACTCGTCTGGTCTCAATTCGTATTGCTGTACAGCTGCTCCATCTTCTATCCGGATGTTTTCTCGCTCTGATCGTTGCTGAGAAGCAATTGCTTGTAACTTCAAGTGGCCGAATTGTGTCCCTAGTTTTATACCGAATAGGTTCTGATTCCCTTGAATCAGTGTTCCTGGTAAGTCGAGACTGACATTACCGGCTTCTATCTTCTTAATGATGTCATCTTCTGAGAATTGCTCACTGTCATACTCAAGCTTGATCTTCCGATCGAAGTCAAACTGTGCCTGCGTATCAAAATTAAATCCTAGATTCAGTTTCTCCCCGATAGAACCATCTACGGACATCTCGATGTCCATATCGAAATCTAAAAGCGGCCCTTGAGCCTGCTGGTTAATCGGAATATTAGGGTTTTCATTTTTATAATACTCTAGCCCGAAGGTCAAGTCTACTTGTCCCTGGGGTTGTATGTCTACTTCTGTTCCTCCGAAGAGTCGATCTACAAGATTCTTCTGTATATCGATCCGCTCCATGGGGTCTATGACGGCTTTAGCGCCTTTCTTCCCAGTATTGATCCCAGCTAGCCGTTGAAAATAATCTCGCTGTTCTTGCTTAGATCGCCATTCTAGGTATTCCTTAAAGGTAAGTGTGGTAGGCGTTCTATAGTATTCATCTCCGATTTTCTCAAATACGATGTAATTACCCGTTTTAGGATCGTATTCTACTTTCTGCTCTACGATCGAAGGCGTAATGTCAAATGGATTTTTCTGAGGATCAAGGACGAAATTATCCTTTCTATCCTTAAGAGGGATGGTATCTGCAGCGGCTACAACGTTATCATACGGCGACGGCAGGTTGTATCCTCCACTGGAAGACCACCCGATAACCACGAAAAATGATAAAATTGTTGTAGTTAAAATTAATCTCATAAACCGTTTTAAACCAACACTTTCCACTACGTGCCCTATCTCAATTCTTTCGCTTCTTAACTTCCTAGGCTTCATAAAACATGCACATATAACGAATATTAAATCGTAAGATTGCGCTCAAGACAATTGCTTGAGAACTTTCTTTATTAATGACTCCACACTATTGACTTCTGGATCACCCTTCACCACCTTATCGATGGTTTTCTGAATCGAGTTTTTAGGAAATCCTAGTGCAACCAGAGCAGATAACGCTTCATCCTTCAAGGTATTGTTGACAATAGGTGTTATTCCACTTATATCCCCTATTGTTTTAGCTACTTTGTCTTTCAAATCAAGAATTATGCGTTTTGCCGTTTTCGGCCCTACTCCTTTCACCTTATTCAGTGCAACCACATTCTCATGGAGAATGGCAGATTGCACTTCTTCTGGACTCATGTATGATAGAATAACTCTGCCTGTATTAGGGCCGATACCAGATACTGAGATCAAGTGTATAAAGACATCCCGCTCCGCAGTCGTTCCGAAACCATATAAAGTATGGCTGTCTTCCTTGACATGCAGGTAAGTGAAAATCTTAACTTGATCTACTTGCTCAATCTGAGCGTAAGTATGTAAGCTGATATTGACGTGGTAACCAACCCCATTGCAATCTACGTATATGAACGCAGGCGACTTAAAGGCGATTTTTCCATTGAGATATGCTATCACTGATATTCAGATTATGAAATGATGCTAATCATTTCCGATTTAAGGTAGCAAAGCTACTAAAATCAATTACATATTAAATAAAATAATAATATGTAGAATGCAATACATATGCCAATTCTGGTTTTTTCACCCATTTTATTGTCTTTTAAAGGGTCAATTGGATCATTCTTACCCTAGATATTTCCTCAATTAGGAGCTCAAGAAAGCGTTATACTACCACTAATTAGACTTTCGACTCTTCAACATTGAGGATGGATACAGTAGGATTAAGTACATTTGCCGATAGAGCGGAAAGCGGATGAAACAGCCTTCCGCAGAATCAAGAAATAAAGAACATGCGTATACTTATTATAGGTAGTGGAGGCAGAGAATGTACCCTCGCCTGGAAACTGGCCCAGAGTCCTAAATTGGATGCATTATACATCGCTCCAGGAAATGCAGGAACCACATCTTATGGACAGAATCTCCCTATCGGAGTTTCCGATTTTCAAGGAATAAAAGAGGCATGTCTGACTTATAAGATCTCTATTGTTCTAGTCGGGCCTGAAGCACCTCTTGTACAAGGCATATATGATTTTTTTAATGCCGATGATGCGTTATCTGATATACAAGTTATCGGACCGAGTAAGGAAGGAGCTCAACTGGAAGGTAGCAAGGCTTATGCTAAGGCCTTCATGTCACGACACAACATCCCTACCGCTGGATATGGAGAATATACACTTGCTAATCTTGAAGCAGGAAAAAAGCACATCCAAGATACTGAAGGACCGTATGTATTAAAAGCAGATGGACTTGCTGCAGGAAAAGGGGTGCTTATAATATCGGATGCAGATGAGGCGAAACAGTCTCTAGAAGAAATGCTCAATGGAAAATTCGGTCAAGCTTCTGAGCGTGTGGTAATAGAGGACTTCTTGGATGGAATAGAATTCTCGGTATTTGTATTGACAGATGGCAAGAAATATTTCCTGCTTCCTGAAGCGAAGGATTACAAGCGAATCGGAGAGGGCGATACAGGATTGAATACAGGAGGCATGGGCGCCGTTTCACCGGTCCCTTTCTTTACTGGAGAATTCCGCAAGAAAGTGATAGATGAAATCATAGACCCAACCATTAAAGGGCTTGAAAAAGAAAAAATAGCCTACCATGGCTTCGTTTTTTTTGGGTTGATAAATTGCAATGGAAATCCATATGTTATAGAGTACAATTGCCG
>CALIQO010000266.1 GCA_938044055.1 uncultured Saprospiraceae bacterium | reverse complement strand
CGTCTCGATCTAGGGTATATCGAGAATTCAATCTCGATCGATCTACGAACTGTAGATTACCTGACGATATCACCCGTTCTCTGTTTCCAGGTAGTTTAAATTGCCCTACCCTCAAGGATAAGGTAGGTGACATTTTATACTCGATAAAGGCATCCAGAATAATATTAGCAGCATTGCTAAATTCGCTAGAATTGCCTCCTCCATTATCACGATTAGACAATGCCAACTCAGCTTTAAATTTCAAATTTTTATTTATTGCCCACCCATCAAATTTAAGCCTGGACCGACGAATAAAAAAGGCAGATTCATGCCCTCCAAGTCCGGATAACCCAGATCCCGATGCAGTCCACTCATGTGTAGAGAGTGTCTGAAATCGAAAACCGATCTTAACATAGAATGAAGAATCATTTGCTGTAATTTGCAACCCTTTTCCGAATTTAGGAATTCCGACTTGGGCATGAATTGGGACTGAAATAAAATATCCTATACATAATAGGAAGACTACTTGCTTTTTCACATTGCAAAAATACCATTCCCAATGTTACCTGTATGTTAAGAATTACTGTTCTCGTACTCTAACCGTATGATAGTCAATATAGAACATAAGTGTAAAATTATCTTTCGAAAGGCTACTTAAGTCATATCTAAGATTTCGATATTACTTATTTATCCGAATAAAAATCGGTATTCTTGCCCTATTTAGAATGTTCATTATATCAAATATAAAAGGCTTCCTTCTTAGAAGAAGAAAGCCTTTTATTTTGTGGAACATACTGGATTCGAACCAGTGACCCCTGCCCTGTCAAGGCAGTGCTCTAAACCAACTGAGCTAATGTTCCAATAATTCTTTCCAGGATTCTTTAATCCTTTTTTATTCATGCTTGGCCCTGCCTTGGCTTCCCATCCGATTCTGATGAATCGGTTCCTTCCCTTGAAACGTCCTTTTAGGACCTTTCATTTTGCTGCGCAAAACCTGTCAGTCCCCCATCCGATTCTGATGAAGCGGTTCCTTCTTTTAAAAAGTCCATTTAAGAGTTTTCACCTCGAGAAAAAAACCTTTTTTGTCCCTGGCAAAAAACTCAGCATATGTGCGCAATTTCTATTATAAGAAATACTGTTATTCCTTTATAATAGTGCAAAGAAAGTAATATTTTCTGAAAGTTTAAAATGAAGGATTAAAGGGCTCTTACAACAAAATGGCAATCAACCCTCAACCATTGAATACAGCTTCGGAAAAGGCCCAACATGTATTGATTTTCTTTCCTATATTCATTAGTCCTACTTCATTATAATAAGTAATTAGTAGTATAAAATGTTACATTACATATATGAGAGATACAGCATTAATAAATCTACGGCCTCCATTAAATCTAAATACCCAATTCTCTAAAGAAATGGAGCGTTTCCAAAACCAAACTCTACGACCTATCTTAAAATTTCAAAATGATGCGACAATTCAACTACTGAAACGATCTCAACATTTCATTAAAATTAAAGCCCAATACAAAGAAGTAACGATCGCTGAACTAAAAGAGTTAATCAATAATTTCATTACCTCTAACCTTACTTTTAGGAATACACTCATCGGGAGTATTATTGGTTTTATGACGATGGATGAATTACAATTCTATCTAGATAATACCTCAGAAATAAATAAGAGAATTGTTTCCATGCAGGTTGAAAGATTTATAGATAACTTATCCTGAAATCCACCCACAATTAGTCTCCCACTTGCTGCTGTAGGTATTGCGACTATTCAATTATAATTGGTTTAATGAAAAGGTTATATCCATTGCAACATTGCGATTCATTATAAACTGAATCACTCGATTTACTTGGTTTACAATATCTACTTACCTAGGATTGTATCTATTCTTTCCAATAACTGAGCATGCTTTACATAACCCTTAGATAGAACTTGTGGATCTCTGTTATCATCTGTAGAAATCAACAGCGATGGAAATCCCCTGACTCCTAAATATTGTGCTTTCTGAAAATCCTCTTTTACCTTTTCCTTCATCTCCTCCGAACAGAAACGTTCATCAAAACGATCTGCATCTATCTCTAACTCACTTAAAATGGAATGATAAGATTCCGATTTACTCAAGTCTCTATTCTCTGCGTAAAATGCGATCTGGACTTTGTCATAAAATGCATGCTCTTTCTCTGCCTCTATTTCTCTTGCACATACAATTGCCCTGGCTGGAGGTTCTGTATCATAGTTTAAATCCTTGCGATTTAGAATATCAAACTTGAATTTCTGACCACTCGCTTTACCCACCTGTTCCCAGTGATGTGTTAAGAATTCTTTCATGGAGGCCATAGATTCATTGTGATAAGGCCTTAATCCTCCCATTACCAATTCGAGGGATAGCTTCCCCTCATAATGATTTACTACTTTCTTAAGCTCGGGTGCGAACCCATAACACCATGAGCACATGGGATCACCTACATATATTAGTTTCATACTGGCAATTTAAAGGCAATTAAACAATTACAACCTCTATGAGCATCGTATGCATGGCAATTGAATTCTGGATGACAATTTAGAATTCAATATTCTCCAGACTTTCAGTATTATGAAAATAGAATTCACGAAACGATGTTTATATTTTTAAGCGATTTAAAAACATTCTATTAATTGTTCGTAGTATTGTTCTACCTAACCAAGTTAAAAATGAAAGAAGTATATATAGTAGATGGCATAAGAACGCCTTTCGGCAAATTCTGTGGCAGCTTATCAACCATCAGAACCGATGACCTAGCTGCTATTCCTATAAAAGCGCTGGTTGAAAAATATCCACAGATTCCTGGTGAAGCATATGAAGATGTCATCCTAGGATGTGCCAATCAAGCAGGAGAAGACAATAGAAACGTAGCTAGAATGGCATTACTTCTGGCTGGTCTTCCATGGACCGTTCCAGGAGAAACAATCAACCGATTATGCTCTTCCGGTATGTCTTCTGCAATACAGGCAAGCAGAGCCATTAAAGCGGGTGATGGAGACATTTTTATCACTGGAGGTGTAGAGCATATGACGCGGGGACCGTGGGTAATTTCTAAGGTGTCTAAACCCTTTGGCAGAGATGCGCAGATGCACGACAGCAGTTTCGGTTGGAGATTTATAAATAAAAAATTTCATAAGATTTTCGGAACCGACGGAATGGGCGTTACAGCTGAGAATCTTGCAGAAAAATTCAATATCAGCAGAGCGGATCAAGACAAGTTTGCTTACTGGTCTCAGATGAAGGCTGCTAAGGCTCAAGAAAAAGGTAGGCTCGCTCGTGAGATCGTATCGGTAGAAATACCACAGAGAAAAAGCGACCCCATTGTTTTCAGTAAAGACGAATTTATAAGAGGCAATACATCACTGGAAGTGCTAGGTAAGTTAAGAACTGCTTTTAAATCAGAAGGCGGTACTGTCACAGCTGGAAATGCCTCTGGATTAAACGATGGTGCAGCTGCATTAATGATTGCCTCAGAGGATGCTGTAAAGAAATACAACCTCAACCCTCTGGCAAGAATTGTAAGCTCAGGAGTTGTGGGTGTAGAGCCCCGCATCATGGGCATCGGTCCTGTAAGTGCCACGAGAAAAGCACTTAAAAAGGCTGGACTGACACTAGCTGAAATGGATATTCTTGAACTAAATGAAGCCTTCTCTGCACAAGTGTTGGCTTGTACCAGAGAACTGGGAATTGCCGACGATGATCCTAGAATCAATCCCAATGGTGGTGCCATTTCTATCGGTCATCCACTCGGTGTATCCGGAGCAAGAATCCTACTTACTGCTGCTATGGAACTTCAAGAACAAAACAAGAAGTATGCACTGGCAACTATGTGTGTCGGCGTAGGACAAGGTTACGCAACTGTAATAGAAAAGGTATAAACAAAAGATTACGCAGTCAATACATCTCCATACCTGAGCATAATCATGTCCTTT
>CALIQO010000265.1 GCA_938044055.1 uncultured Saprospiraceae bacterium | reverse complement strand
GGGTGGAATTCTATGTAAAACTCTAGAGTGGGCTCCCTTAAGTTAAAACAATTTCATAAAGCAAGGGAGAATAATTTTCTCTCTTGCTTTAATTTAAAAAGGTAGATTTCCGAGGTCTACATTTCCCCCTGAGACAATTACCCCTACCTTCTTACCCAGCCACATCTCTTTACTGCTGATTACCGCTGCAAGTGTCACCGCACTCGAAGGCTCTATAATCACTTTCATTCTTTCCCATACTAACCGCATAGCGGATACAATTTCATCTTCTGTTACCCGGACAATATCCTTGACATGTTCCTTGATGATTGGAAAATTTACATCGCCGAGATTTGTTCTCAGTCCATCTGCTATGGTATCGGTAGAATTATTAAACTCTATCTTCCCCGATTGTAATGATCGATAAGCATCATCCACATTGTAAGGCTCACCACCATACACATCACAGACACCATGAGCAGCAATACATGTTCCTGCAATCAATCCACCACCACCCACAGGACAGAATATGGCATCCAATTCTGGTTGCACTTCCAGCAATTCAACAGCAGCCGTTCCCTGTCCGATTATCACCTCCATCTGGTTACTAGGATGCAACATCGTTGCTCCGGTATTCTGATGGATTTCTTGAGAAGTATTTTCACGTGCCTCGATAGTAGGAGCACACATGGTTATCTGACCATTATATGTCTTCACACCAGCTACTTTAACTGCAGGTGCAGTAGATGGCATCACTATATATGCTGGAACATTGAGAAGCTGGGCCGAGAGGCTTACCGCTTGTGCAAAATTCCCAGAAGAGTGGGTCACCAATCCTTTCTCGCGTTCATCGGCCATCAATGACAATGAAGCATTCAATGCACCTCTTAATTTATAGGCGCCGCCCTTTTGAAAATTCTCGCACTTAAAATACACCTCTCCTCCTACAATATCATTTATTAAGGTAGAAGACAACACAGGTGTATTATGAATATATGGAGAAATTCTATTGTGGCATTCTTTGAGTTCCTCTTTATACTTTTTGATATCCATGGTTTTCATTGAAGAAGAAAGATAGTTAGATTTCTCAGATCTTCTTTACCCTACAATAGACCTTTTAAGAATATTCACAGCGTGATCCATTTCCGTATCGTTCATAGAAGCAAAACCCATTCTTAATCCATTGATGCATTTGCCTTGAGCATCAGAAAAAGTCGTCCTAGGAATCAGCAATTTTTCTGACAGGCAATTTTTCCTCAACGTATTAAGATTAATAGAATCATTGAATTCTGTCCACAATGCTAGGCCTCCATCTGGTTTTGTATAGTTAATCTGAGAACCTATATTTTCTTCTAATAATCGGCAGAACCTATCTCTTCTTCTGTGATACATCTTAAGAGATTTCTTAAGGTGCCTTCTGATAATACCTTCTCTGAATAAATGAGCAATCGCTTTCTCAAGTCCTACATTACCATGGCAATCAATGTACCTACTTACCCTTTCAAGTTGTCTGATAATCGATGGGGCTGCAACAACGAATCCCAGTCTCAGACTAGGAGCAACTGTTTTACTCAAGGAACCGACATAGATAACATGGCCTTGATTATCGACACTGGCCATAGGGAGCAACGGTCCACTGTCATAGTGAAAGTCGTAATCATAATCATCTTCTATAATGGAAAAACCATACTCATAAGAAAGCATCAATAATTTAACCCTCCTTTCTGCTGACAGTGATACAGTTGTAGGATGATGGTGGTGAGGCATCACGAAAACACTCTTGACCTTAGTCGTTTTACATATCTGTTCTAGCTCGTCCACATTGATGCCATCCTTGTCTACCGATACGGTCATAATATTGCCGCCCGCAATCCTGGCAATCTTTTTAGCAACCTCGAAACTTACATCTCCCATTACTACGATATCGTCACGATCCAGCAGAACTTGATAGATGCAATGAAATGCCATCAAGCTGCCTCTAGTAATCATTATAGAATCTGTATCAACATGTATTCCTCTGGATTCTGATAGGTAATTCCTAAATTCTGAAATCAACCAAGGGTGGCCTCTAAACGCTGAAGAATAATTCATCAACTTAGGTGTAAGTCTACTATTAATTACACGACTCATAGCCTGACTCAGCTCCTTAAGCGGTGCCAATCTAACATCTGGATAACCTGTATCGATTAAAAAATTATACTCTGAATCTTCAAGCGCACTGAAGTGGTCTAGAAAATCCAGTTTATTACTCCACTTAATCTTGCTGTGTTTCTTAGGAGGTCTATCAAGGGAAAGCGGCACATTTTTTCTGACCGGTATTTTAGATTGCACATATGTTCCCTTGCTAGGCATGACTTCTATCCATCCTTGTGCCTCAAGTTCATCATACGCCTGCATAATGGTTCTTCTACTTACCTTAAGCAATCCAGATAGACTCCTGGCCCCTGGCAGTCTATGTCCTGGAGCAATTATTCCCCGGACAATATTTTTAATTATAGAGGTAGAAACCTGGAGGTAGAGTGGAGTCCTCAAGTTTCTGTCTATCGTGATAATATTTCTATAAGGTAATGACATGTAATACTCGCCACCCAATTTACTGATTCTGATTAATTCTATTTAATTCAGCTCTGTTAATCTTGGTTGCAGTAATTTTCTTACTCCCCAATTTCCCAAAATTATACTGTGCAGAAAATCTGATGTAATGAAAATCTCCTTCACTTAGATACGTCGCATACATATTATTAAAGGCAGTATCTCCGGTCCATTTATAATTATCAAAGGTATCATTGGCCCAGAGGATTAATTTCACTCTATCGCTTAACACCTTTTTAGACAGAGAAATATTAAGATAAGAAATAGGGTTGTCCGTATATACTCCATCTACCCGCGATGAAGTATAATTAAGATAGGTATCTAGATGGAAGCCTAGTGGCAATTCCATGCTTTGGTTCCATTGTATATAGAATCCAGCTTTTTTATTGTTTAAAGTCTCACTGCCATCTTCTATTTCATGATCGTCGTAAAAAGTGCCGACCATTATATATGTGCGGTTTGACCCTATAGAATAAGATTTCCCAAGTGATGCACTATATAAAAGCGTGTGGTTGAGATTTTCTTTTACAAAACTGATGGCTTCAGGGTTGGCATCGTCCAGCGATCTGAATACTTGATTTATTTTATTCTTGGTGAAATTGATGTCTACCTGGAATTGATACCCATATAGATGATAGTACGATGACAATTGATGGCTGTATTCTGGTATCAGTTCTGGATTTCCTCTTAGAGAAATCAATGAATCCACATATATCACATAAGGATTCAAGTCTTGAAACAGGGGTCTATTGATCCTTTTCTGGTAACTCATTCCTAGATTACTGTATGAATTTATAGGCCTTCCTATCTGTACTGTAGGAAATACATTAAAATAAGAGGCTGTGTAGTTGTTTCTATCATCGCCCTGCGCGTTGCCACCTTTTAATCTAGTCCACTCCTCTCTCAGTCCTATGGCAAAGTCTGTCTCACTCCATTTAAAAGAAACTTGTTGATAGGCCGCAAGAATTTTTTCATTATAAGAAAAACCATTTGAAAAAGCATCAAGGTTCATAGGTTGAGCTTCATCTGATACATCAATCAAGTCTACTTTACTCTGATTGCTTACCTGAGCATATTTAAAACCAGCATTCAATGTGATACCAGAAGTCATATATTTACTTCCGTCTACCTGCGCAGACTGAATCTGGATGTCATTCAGATTTACAGATTGTCTATTTATCTCTTCTATAGATTCTTGCACAGAAAACGCTTGATTTATTTTTTCATTTCGGTTAAAACCAAATGTTGACTGTTGGAAAGAAAAGCGCAGATCCGAACCTAAGGAATCTAGGGTAAGCGCATACGATGCTGCAAGGGTATGATTGTCTTGATTAGATGGGCCTGTTATATCTCCTTTAATTGAAAAAGAAGGCTGGGTAGTACTAAATGCGTTCCTAAAATTTTCTGCCGTTTTATTGCTGCGAACCACATTCCCACTCCATTGTAAATCAATAAATGATGTAGCAGTAATAGCATGCCCGATACGCATACTTACATTATGATCTCGTCGTGTATTTCTCTGGGAAAATTTATTATCAATAGAAGAAAAGTCATCATGTAGTAAGTTACGTCTGGTCTGTGTATTTCTTCCTCCCCAGCTCCATGGTCGATGACTATAACTCCCTTGCAATACTGTTTTGTTAAGTGCGACATAGGCGTCTACTTGAGAGAATGATCTCCAGAATTTTCCTTTCGCAGCTCTCTGGAGAAGATTAACTTGGTATCCTTCCACAGATTTTTTCTTAGTAACGATATTAATGACGGCTTGTCCTGCAGCATCATATTGAGATCCCGGCGTTTCTAAAACTTCAATATCCTTTATGTCACTAGAACTGATGCTGCTAAGTATCTGAGTGGAAGAAATCTGCCTACCATCCATATATACGACTGCACTGCCTTTTCCTATGATGGATATAGATCCGTTGCGATCAATATAAACCTTAGGTGTGTTCTGAAGCACATCCAGGGCCGTACCTGCCTCTGATAAAGCCGTCTGAGAGACGTGAACAACCATGTTGTTTCCTATGGTTTCTACAGCTTCTCTTCTATCCTTAATTTCCACAACTTCACTGTAATTGTAACCCATGGAAATAGGAAAATTCAAGCTATTTTCCTCACCCTTAAAATGTATAATTTTTTCTGTAGAAACATATCCAAGCGACGAAATTCTTAGAATGACCGGATTGACATTACTCCATGATAGAGACACCTTTCCATCATAAAAAACATCACCGACAATGTAAGACGAATCATTCTTGTCGATGATGTAGGCATTAATTACCTCTACCGCATTATTCTTTATATCAACTACTTTAGAATTGATCGTATAGCTATTCTTCGATTGTGCCAGAGAACTAGTTGGTGATCCCAGCATGGCAGAAATCGTTATAATTAAACTAAGGATGTGATTCATAGTTAACTTTTAGGTTAATACAAATCTATAACTGTACCGCTGCTTCTTGCGACACCACTTTTTATACTTTAAGGGTACCGGTTGAATTTCTAATCCACGGGCAAGTATGTAAGGACAATCAGATTATTTCGAAGCAGCAACTGCTTCTATTTCAATTAATGCACCGTGGTGGAGTTCTCGACTAGGAATGACTGCTCTTACAGGTTTATGGTCACCAAAAAAATCTCCGTATATCTTATTCACTCGATCCCACAAAGCTACATCAGGAATGTAAATCCTCATCTGAATAATCAGTTCCAATCTAGATCCAGCACCTTCTACAATGTGCAGTACATTTTTCAGCGCTTGAAGCGTCTGAGCTTCTACACCAACCGGAAATTGTCCCGTCTGTGGATCTCTGGGAAGCTGACCAGACAAGTAAAGTGTACCTTGATGTTCTATACACATAGAATAATGTCCTGCTGGTTTCGGCATGTCAGGTATATCGATAATTTTCATGTTATTTCTTTCTAGTAAATAATCCTGAATCCAAGTTTCTTTCTGCTTCAGCAATCGGTAAAACAATTCCATGTATAGCCAGATAGATCCCTGGACGAAATGTCTGAACGGCAGCCAAGGCAAGGCCTATGTTGACCGGTGCGTCTGAGTCTTTAAATTTTGCTGGAAGACTAGAACCTGTTAAGACAACCACTTTCTCTCTTACTCGATTAGAAAGGAATAATCCGGTTTCAATTACAGTATCGGTACCGTGTGTTATAATAACTCTTTCCATATTCCTTGATTCAATATTATGAACAAGCTGCTGGCGATCTTCATCAGAGATATCCATACTGTCTTTTTTACAGAATGACTCATATGAGATTTCTAAAGAGTGCTTGTAATTTTCTAGGATTTCCTTAATGGCAGCTTCTCCTATTTCGAAGCCCCATCCTTGGGTTGCTCGAGGATACCCCTTATCGATGGTGCCCCCGGTCTGGATACATAATATCTTCATAATATGAAGATATCAGAAATATTAAATCTTTATGAAATAAGAAGTATCAGAAGTTCCCTTAAGTGCCCACTCTATTTTCTTGCCAGCGACCATACTTTTTTCGCTTAACGCAAATATGTTTTCTGGAAACAAGTCCCGATGGTTAAAATCTATCGGCATTTTAAAATCATCAGATAGCTCATCAACGTACCTTAAAAGATCAAGGGCGACAGGAACCTTACATACTTGAAATTGTGTCTTATCAAGTGTATGTGAGTAGCTGCTTTCAATCGTAAAAGTTGTTAATATATGCGATGAATTGTATCGGTTTGTGTGAAGGGTTTCCGGATCATCAAGCATTTTCATGTAACTGCCACTCTCAGCATCCTTGATTTCCAACCTTCCTTTCACAACATCAGACGAGCCATGTTCATTTCTATATTTAATGATGTAATCTGGAGAAGTATCGTTATTATCCTTTCTTATCAGCGCAATATACTCAACCATATCGTCAGCCAATTGATTGTTGTGGTTCACAATCAGAATAGAACCAGATACAGGATCAAGATGAATTTCTAATTCTCCATTAGCTCCGTATTCTCCTTCAGGAATATGCTGGTTTTCATAACCAAATGTCCATACTTCCCTAAAAAAATATCTTCCTTCTGATGGCATCCATTCTTGCTGATAGTAGTCGTCGCTATCCCACCTTTCTAATCCTTCCTCTGTCATATATACTTTATTAAAATCTACCTGACCTCTAGAAGAACAACTGCATAATAGACATAAAGCAATAAAGTAAAATATTTTCATTCCCTTCTGTTTTACTCTAAGTGTCTTGATTATAGGATAGGTAAATAACTTTCCCACACTTTAATAGTAGATTCCCCTCAGGGAAAACCTCCAAAATTGCAAAATCCTCCTGTATCAGCCCCTTTTTCGAAACCTCTTTGCCATAAATCTATTTATATTATTGTCCCCATTCAATTGAAATATAAAACCATGCGATTATACTACTGCCTAGCTATATTACTTATAAGTGTATCCTCTGCTTATAAGCTAGTAGCACAAGCGTCTAACTATCCTGCTAGATCTAACATAGTTGACATCACTAAAGCTCCCTATAGTGCAGATCCGACGGGTGTAGCTGATGCAACTGCAATTATCAATCAAGCATTCATAGACCACAATGATTCTCATACGATTATATATTTTCCAGAAGGTACTTATAGAATTACAGACCGCATTCAATGGGGGTCTCCGGCAGGATGTGAAAGTGGAAGCACCTACACATGTCATCGGTATACTGTTATGGCTGGAGAAGGAATTGAGAAAACAATTCTAAAACTTGATGACAACGCAAGTGGATTTAACGATCCTAACAATCCTAAGCTGATGATATGGACCCAGACTTCTGCAGCCATGTCATTTGAGAATGGTGTCAGAAATTTAACCATCAATTCTGGTTCTGGAAATCCAGGTGTAAGTGCACTCGGCTTTGAGGCCAACAATCAAGGAGGAATCCAAAATGTAAAAATTATTTCTCCAGATGGACAAGGAGTAATCGGACTTCATATGGGAACAGGTGACCAAGCCGGCCCATGCCTTATAAGAGATTTAGAAGTGGAAGGATATAACTGGGGTGTATACACATTCGCCAATCAGAATTCTATCTACTTCGAGAGACTTACATTGAAAAACCAGAACCAATATGGTTTTTACAATCGACAACAATCTGTGGCTATTAAAGATCTGTATAGTGAAAATCAAGTGCCCGCTATCTATAATCACTCGGACGGAGGATCAATCATAACTATGATCAATAGCGAATTAAAAGGAATAGGGAATGCCAGTTCAGAGATAGCTTTTCTCAATAACAACAGAAGAGAAATATTCCTGCGAAATGTAAATGTTTCAGGATACAATCTTGCGCTTCAACAATTGCAGAATGGGTTTTCTCTTGAGACAATACCTCCTGGATTTATAATTGAATATACAACAGACGAACCTTCTAGAATATGTGACAATGCGCTGACTTCGCTAAATCTTCCAATTAAAGATACGCCTTCCATTATCTATGAAGACACCTCTTTATGGGTATCTATAACTGATTTCGGTGCAGAAATAGACAACGGTTTTTCTGGAAAAGGAAGCATACAGGATGATACAGAAGCGATTGAAGATGCATTTAATTCTGGGGCAGAAATTATCCTAGTTCCTGGGCCTATAGATCCGTTTCCGCAACGTTTTATAGCTTACGACACCATAGACATTCCTGCTACGGTATCCCACATTATAGGTGCTAAAGGATTGATCTCAGGCAATGTCACATTCAACATCTTACCAGGAACCGATACATTAATTATTGAAGATTTCGCTCAGTTTCAGAATATAATCCACCATTCTGCACGGCCACTTATCCTTAAGAACCTAGGAATTAAAAAATATGAAAGTAATCCTGCTGGAGGATCTGGAGATGTATTTATTGAAGATGTAGTGGGTGGTCCCTATACCTTCAACTTTCAAAGCGTATGGGCCAGACAATGCAATACGGAAAGAGAAAATGTCAACATAATTAATAACGGTGGCAACTTATGGATTTTAGGCATGAAGACAGAAAAAAAAGGCACGGCAATACGGACCATCAATGGAGGTAAAACAGAAGTTTTAGGAACTCTATTCTATGGTACCTTACCGGATGAAAATCCTGTCCGTCCTATCTTCGAAGTAATCGAAAGTAGTTTTTCTGTGGCTGGATTTAAGGAACTGGGGTATATTAATGATGCGTGGGACATCAAGGTAAGAGAGACCCGCAATGGAATAACGAATGATTTCGAAATCGGAAA
>CALIQO010000264.1 GCA_938044055.1 uncultured Saprospiraceae bacterium | reverse complement strand
TTGAACACCTCTTTAAAAAAGGACAATGAATTGGTTATAAGCGGTAAGATAGATAGAGAAAGTATTATCGATGCAGACCTTCCTGTCAAGGTAGCAGCTTTCTTTAACAATTATATGACTGCTATTAAGAACCAAGACGTCAGAATAATGTTACCGAGAATAAGACCCCTAGAAGAAATAAGTAATGATAGCAACAACATTCTAATTGCGAATCCAGAACAGCGACCTTTAAGCAAATATTTATTAGTGGTACTGATCCCTCTTTTTATATTAGAACGATTCATCAGTCTAAAATCCAATAGAACTTAATGAAGGCTTCTTCTCCACATCAACTATTAACAAGATGGCGCAGTCGAGTCACTGGTGCGTGCGTTATTATCGCAGTTTTCTTTATCGCCTTACTGGCATTCTTATATGGATATGGATGGGTGGAATTATTACTCAGTCTTGCATCTGGGTTTCTGGGATTGATTCTTATTTACATAGCTTTTAAAAACAATAGACCTTCTATTTCCGATACATTAAAGCTGGCCCATGAGCAGAATTTAGGTTTAGAGTACAGTGGTCAGTTGTTGCTAGAAAACCAGAAATATAATGGATTGCAATTGTTACAGAAAGGTCGTGTCTCTCAAGTATTCGGTTCTACATCATATAAGATCCCATGGAAGCTTAGATCACTGGCAGTGACGGTTGCAGGATTACTGGGTATTGTTGCTTGTGCAGTAGCAACGCAACATCTTATCAATCCTAAGTCAGCAAGTGAGGCTCACTCAGAAAATAAGTTGATCAAAGAGAAAAACGACCAAGTAACAGATCCTATCAATTTAGATACTACGTATTTAAGAAAAATGGTCATAACCGAGATTCCTCCTTCTTACACCGGCTTAAATAGAAGAATCCACCAATTGCCTAATCTTACTGTTGTTGAAGGGTCCACCGTAAGATGGAAAGCCGATGTTGCGGGAAAAGCAGATTATTTTCACTTCAGGTTCAACGACGGCAAGCCTATAGATATAACCTCCAAATTGTCATTGACCAAATCAATAAAAAAATCTGAGTTCTACCAGTATGGATTCAATAGCAAGAGTCAAGATTTCGCTTCAGACTACTATGCTATTAAAGTAAAGAAAGACGAGAAACCCACAGTCAATATCCATGGAATAGACGAGTATATACAATTAGACTGGAAGCCTAACCACCACATTACTTTCCATATAGGCTTGAATGATGACTACGCTCTAGAAGAAGCACACATCTCTGCGACCATAGCCAAAGGGTCTGGAGAATCTGTAAAATTCAGAGAGCGAAAATTTAAATTAAATAAATTCATTTCTGGATCTAAAAGCTATAATGGAGAATATACTTTCAGTACCCAATCTCTAAAAATGGAACCGGGAGATGAGCTTTACTTCTATGTCAAGGTTAAAGACAATTATCCTTACGGAGACCATTGGTCTAAGTCCGTAACCCACATTATAAACATTATCGATACAACGACTTACGATTTTGTAGAAGAAGGTGGAATGCAAGTTGACCTAATGCCCGATTTTTTCAGAAGCCAACGTCAGATAATAATTGAAAGCGAACAACTACTCAAAGACAAAGCCACTATTACTGTTGATTCATTTAACAGAGCGAGCAATGAACTGGGTTTTGATCAGAAAATGTTGCGCCTTAAGTATGGTCAATTCTTAGGAGAAGAAAACGAAAGTGGCATTGCCATCAACAATGAGATAACCGATCTTGCAGAAGAAGAGCATGACCACGATCACGATCACGACCATGATCACGACCATGGTTCTAGCGGAACAAGTCAAGCCTTAGAAACCGCCCGTACACTCTTAGGTGAATTTATGCATGACCACGATCATGAAGGCGAAGAAGGTCTGCTTATGTCTACTAAAGGAACGGAATCCAACAAGAAGGATCCCTCGCGTCCATCTTGGGTAGAAGAGCTATCTCACAATCACGACAACGAAGAAGAAGCCACGTTCCATGACATGTCGGTCAAAAGCAAATTAAAAAATGCTTTGTCAGAAATGTGGGATGCAGAATTACACTTACGCTTATATGATCCTGCTTCTTCACTCCCCTACCAATACAAAAGCCTAAACCTATTGCAAGAAATAAAAAATCATGCGCGCATCTATGTTCATAGAATAGGATTTGATCCACCTACGATTAAAGAAGAAGAAACCAGGCTCAATGGCAAGCAGGATAAAATCGATGATAGGTCGACCGTATCTGAAATTAAACAAGAAGACGCATATGAAGCGCTGAGGCTTCTAGCTACAACTATGGGCTCAGCAGACAAGAACATGGTAAGAGAACAACTGGATTTAGCCATAACGGCAATGGCAAGAATAGCACTTGACCGTCCAGATATTCTTCCCGTCTTATCGATGGCTAATCGCATCAATAGGAATTACGTTGACATCACTGACAATCAGATACAAGCTTTAAGAGATGCTATCGTGAAAATCATACCTAGTGATTCAGAAGCTGTAAATAGTGCCCATAAGTATGCCCATCAATTGACATTATCTGTTGCTAAGAAAGTAGGATTTTAATTGACATGGACCATTCCACATACCGAGACTTTACTTATCTGGGGATTGACAATTATCCTATGGTTGATCGGCATATTTTTCATCTATAAAAATGCATCAGGTCATAGATATATACGTAGATCCATCCTCTTAGGCTTAGGATTGTGTGGTTTAGCGTTGATAATATTGCAGCCTCATCGCGATATTGAACTCGATCGAGAACCTGTGTATATCTGGACTTCAGAACCTTCACAAGATTCACTTGAAAATTTTAATAACAATTTCTTAAGCGTGCACGCCTTTTTACAATCTGATCTAGTGGACAAAGTTTCAAGCGTTCACATTCATGGAATCGGATTAGAAGAAGAATCTCTAAATCTACTCTCGGGCTATCCGATAACTTATAAACCGTCAACCACCATTCCAGGAATAACGGATGTAGATGTACCTGCTATTACAGAAGGAAAGAAATGGGAACTCAGAGGCTCCTTTCAAGGCCAAAAAATAAAATCGTTAACCTTAATTGCCCCTGATAAAACGAGACATCCAGCAACCATAAGTGACAGTAGTTTTCAGATTACAAGTACTGCTCCTCCAGCTGGTTCATACCTTATCGATATTGAAACGGTTCTTGATGAGGCAGACACAATCGTTGAGCAACTACCTATCGAGGTGGAACATGAACCTACCTGGCAGATGTTGATTCTTTCATCCTATCCAGTCTTCGAAAATAAGTACCTGAAAAACTACTGGACATCTCTAGGCAACGGTTTTACACTCAGGTCTAAAATTTCTAAAGACAAGTATAATTCCACTTTCGTAAATGCGCCACAACGAAATTTAGAAAAATTATCCCGTAATACAGTTACTAATTATGACTATATTATAACGGATATACCTACATGGAATCAACTTTCATCAACAGAAAAAACGACGATTAAAAGTGCCGTCAGAAACAAAGGTCTTGCTTTGATATTCCGACCTGCTGTAAATTCTATAGAAGCAGAAGAAATAAACCTTCCTTCCTGGAGTGAACCAACTAGACTAGAATGGAAAACAACGACAGACGATATCCATCTTGTCCGTTATCCCATTGCTTCTTCATGGGCACCCATAAAACAGAATGCTTATACGCTAGGTAGGTATAGGTCATCAGGTCTAGGCCATATAGCTATGTTATCTATAGACGAAACCTACAAACTCATTCTGGCAGACAAGGACAGTCAATATAAGGCTTTGTGGTCTTCCATTTTCTCGAAACTCTATAGAGACTTTGCTCCTACGACTAAGTTTCTTGATGGACCATGGATCTGGGAAGGACAGAAATCCAACCTCACCATCTTATCTCAAAATTCAGTCTCTAGCCCATTGCGGTTAAACGATACTCTTGACATACCCTATCTCCAGG
>CALIQO010000263.1 GCA_938044055.1 uncultured Saprospiraceae bacterium | reverse complement strand
TAGTTAGAAGCAGGGCTGATTGTATATTCTTTATTTTCTTTTAACTGAAAAGAAGTATACATTTTCCTAAGGCTTTCTTCATTTAAGAACAGACCGTTATGTAGTGCTTTGTGATAGGCATAAAGATCTCTTGCAGTCGTGTGGATGGCAGATATACCATAATCATTCGCGAAGGTAAGGTCATCACTTATTCTATTCTTCAACCTGGAAACATCAACAAAATCTCTTGACAACCAAGTGGGCTTGGTATAATACGTAACAACCGCAGATTGATTCTTCTGAGGAACAGCTTTCTTTCTCAAGTACGTACTATTCATATCAGCTATCTCAAAAATCCTTGTTTCTAAGAATTCTTTAAATGTTGTTTTAGACACTTTTTCCACTATCAATGCAAGCAAGAGATAGTTGGTATTGGCATAAAAGTGATGGGACCCTGCAGTGAATAACTGTTCTGGATTTTTATGGAAATATATAGTCTTAATTTCCGAGTTGGAATATCCTTTACTTTCAATCTCTTTTCTGAAAGGTTGTCCTTGAATTCTTGTAAGACCCGAAGTATGGGTCAGCAGGTTTTTAATTGTAATATCATCGTAAGGACTCTCTGGAAAATATTTATTGATGTTTTCATCCAGTTTTAACAATCCCTCTTCTTCTAGCATCATTATACTCAATGCCGTAAATGTCTTAGAAATAGAAGCAATGTTAAATATGCTAGATGAACTTAATTCTACATTCTTTTTAGAATCAGAATAACCGAATGACTTTTCATAAATAATTTTTCCTTCTTCAGCAATTAACACGTTGCCATTGAAGTGGTGATTATAATGTAAATCACTAAGGACTTGATCGATTTCATAGATTCTAGCATCTGGTTGAGCAGTACATGCAAGCAACATACTTAACAAGAAACTAGACAGGATATATTTTATGAGAGAGTCAATCATAGGCCTATAAGTTTTTTATCTATAATATTATATCACTTCCTTCATTCTACGCTCTGCTGATTAATGTTCAGAAAAAATCTTTCTTTACTTTTATAAGTGGCTCCTATGCGATTATAAAATTTAATCGCCCGAGTATTAAATGTTGGAGTCTGCCACTGGATCCATGCACAACCCATCTTCTGCCCTTCTTCTTTAATGCGGCTTACTAATTTCTCACCTATTCTCTGTCCGCGTATTGCTTCACGTACATATAGACAATCCATATACACATATTCCATCGCGTCCCACGTGGCATATTGTTTCATATAAGTAGCGTAAGCAAGAAGATTTTTCTCTCCCTCTACTACTAGGCAGAACAGTTTTGGGTTTACACCCAATAGGCCATCTAAGAGTAATTGCGCTTTACCCGTTCTAGAATAACTAGACTTCTCGTATGCAGCATGCAGCTCGCATAAATCTATTATATGCTCTATATCTCCTTTTCTTGCAAAACGGATTTCAGGATTTATTTTCATATACAATCGTTTATAGGAATCAATTCTGAAGGTTGATATACCTTCTTATTCATCACAATACTACGCACTGTTTAATACATCTATTCTATAATTTTCGAAACAAGGCTTATCCGCATTTTCTAGGATATGCTTTATCCATGTTTTTCGCTCATGGGCAAATATTTCTAATTCCCATACACATAATAATGCGTTCTTATTATAGGGGGAATCAGTGATATTAAAAGGTTCGGTATTGTCTGAAAAGTAAACTTTCGTTTCAATCATTTCTCCTCCTGTCCACCAACTCAGTAATATCCATACACCTTCTCTGGCTTCGTGTACAATTAAAAAAGCTTGTTGGTAGGTGGGTAATTTGGATTGTTCGATATCCATGAGCCACTTAGTAAGATTTCGTTCGATACTCAATAATAATTTATGCGAACTGTACTCATCTTTCATGGAGATGGTATAGACTTTCACAGTCCACTCATTAATTCTCAACCAATCATGGAAAGCAATTTTTCTGGGTTTATATTTTTCAAAAACAGGGATCATGTTCATTCGATTTCAACAGAAGTGTATTATTATTGTAAGTTGCTATTACAAGTATCTTTCTTTAGTTACATCCATATGCCACACATTATGACCAATGACAGTAAATGCAGCTGCTCTACTAGACATATCAATACCGGTAACTTTTCCTATTTGTTTTAAGTCTATTTCTCTTAAACTTTCCAGCATGTTTATTGAATGGTTTCTGGTGTGGTTAAATTCCTTCAAGAGTTGGTCCGGAGATTTAAATGTGGCTTGAGAAGGATCTATATATATGTCCTGATCGAAATTAGCCAAACTGGTTTTATCTCCTCTTGAAATTCTAAAGCATCGATACATAAATATCCTTTCTGTATCTATTACATGTTGTAAAACTTCTTTTATGTTCCATTTTCCTTCATCATATCTATATAGCCATTTCTCCTCAGGGATAGAACTATAAAACTCAATCATATCTATTTGTCCATTTACGAATCCCTCTAAAAGGTCCAAATTCTCATCTATCTTAGATATATACCTTCCATAATATGGGTCGTGTTCTGATTCATTCATTTCCTTATGTGTCATAATCTCCTATATTTTTTACTCAAATATAAGAACCGATTCATTCTTAATTACTTACTTTTTAAAGCATATTGTTAATTTTTACTAATTTTAAGTGAATAAATAACACAATTGCCTTATTTATGAAAATAGACGAAACCAGTTGGAAGATTTTAAAACTGTTACAAGAAAATGCAAGGCATTCCTTGAAGTGGATTGCTTCAGAAACCGGGCTCTCTTCTCCTACTGTAGCAGAACGCATACTTAAACTAGAGGAAGCAGGTGTGATTAAAAGACATACGATCGAATTGGATATGGATAAAATAGGCTACCCACTGGGCGTATACATATCCA
>CALIQO010000262.1 GCA_938044055.1 uncultured Saprospiraceae bacterium | reverse complement strand
TAGCTATGGCTATGCATCTTAAGATAAGCTTCGTCTTCTTAATCAAACCTTTGTATATTATTTTAACATTCGTTATTAAACCACTTCAAGTGGAGATTTTTTATTGAATTTTAAAAGTCAATGGTTGCGCCTCCCTTAATATACATTCCATTAAATCCGAATTGAGATACCCTCCATGGATATTGTAGTCTATATCCAAATGGATCTAGTGTTCCATCAATTCGGTCGGGGTATACATTAAGTAAATTGTTGAATGTCAAGTTAAGGTTAATCTTATCATTAAGGCCATAGTTAAGAAGTAAGTCTGTTATAACCTTACCGCTGAATTCCTGCTCACTTACGGGTGATTTCACTGACCCGAAATAAGTGTTATTAAAGCTTATACCGATGGCCCCTAAGTCTAGATTAACACCTAAGGTTGCTTTACTACCTGGACGTGCAGAAGTCAATAAGTTAGAAGGCGTATCTCCGAATATCGAGACAGACCCGAATGCTTCAGGGACAGTTACTTCTCCATCAAGTTCCGTTTTATTTACGTTTAGAGCAAGCAGGAATCCTAGTGTGTTCCCACCATCACCTAGAGGCACATTATCGTAATTAAGGACGATATCTAATCCTGAAGTCTTGGTGTCAATCGCATTAATAAAAAATTTGAAGGCTTCAACATTTGCGGAAGCGAGCGCATCACCCAGAGACGTTCCTTCAAAATTACCAGCTCCTATCTGATCTGAGAAAAGTACCCTATCGTTAACCTTAATATTATAGTAGTCAATAGCAGCAGAGAAATTCTCTGATAACTTATATGTAAATCCTGCCGTAATGTTGAATGATGTTTCTGCATCCAACTGAGGAACACCGAGTACGTTTCTAGTGATATCATCTACATTACTGAAAGTACCTTCCTGGATGAGGCCAGATGCACCAGCCGTAGTCTGAATATTACTCAAGTATATCTGATGCAATGACGGTGCTCTGAATCCAGTACTAACAGATGCTCTAACTGCTCCATCGTTATCACCTAGTAGGTAACGCGTGTTAGCCTTCCAAGAGAAATTACTTCCGAAGTCAGAGTAATTTTCGAATCGAACTGCACCTCCGATCAGGAATTCTGGATTTACATCATAATCGGCACTTGCATATACACCGATGTTGTTTCTACTTTCGTCGACTTCATTATTAGGAGTCAGGCCAGGAAAAGAATCAGTTCCTGGAGCTGGAGCATAAGAACTCTCGTCTCCGGCTCTTGCTTCATAGCTTTCTATCCTGAACTCTGTCCCGAAAGCAATCGAAAGCTTCTCTAAGGTCCTTGTAAAATCTAAATTCAACAAGGCATTATCGAAAGTATATCCTCCAGTATTGAAGCTTGTCGGAGAGTTCCCTTCAAGTGTTCTATTAAGAGAATTATCTACTGTATAATCTATTGTATTAGCACCATAAGTAAAACTTAGGTCGGAATCCCATTCTCCCATTCTGTACTTGTTACCGGCCGTAAATGAAATATCAAGGATGTCGCTTTCAAATGTAGGTTGATACCCTACATATTCTTCCCCACTATCTGTTAGCAGCCCGAAATCGGTCGGTCGCCAGTATGATGTTCTATAAAAAGCAAATGACTTACCAGTTCTTGCTGTCAAGCCCCAAGTAAGATAGATCTCTCCTAGACCTTCCTTGTACTTGTTTCCATAATTTAGCATTCCGGAAACTTTAGAAATTGCTGGTTGGCCATAGGTTACGCCTAGATCTGGGAATCTTCTAAAATAGTCATCAAGATCAGGATCATCACCCAGCGCAATTCCGAATAGTGGATCTCCTTCTGTATCTGCAAATTCGCCTGCGCGATCTGTTACATCTTGATATGAATATTCTCCCGTAAGATTTATAAAACCATCACCTCCTACTTTAAAGCCCTTGTTTACAGAAACTCCATAAGTAGCACCATCTCCTTCTGCGGTTACTCCTCCTAAGACGTTGAGTTGTCCAGTAGTTCTTTCTTTCAATATTATGTTCACAACACCTGCTACAGCATCTGAACCATATTGCGCTGCCGCACCATCTCTGAGTATTTCAACTCTTTCTATGGCTGCTGCTGGAATACTCTTCATATCTGTTCCTACTTCACCTCGGCCGGGTGTATCATTAAGATACACTTGGGCCGATTGGTTTTTTCTTTTTCCATTAATCAGAACCAATGTCCTGGAAGGTCCTAGGTTTCTTAACTCAGAGGGATCTATATGAGCAGTTGCATCTGAGATTGCTTGGTTCTGGGAATTGTACGAAGGAACCTTGTAATTAATTATTTGATCGAGACTCTGTTGTCCAGAGCTTTTAAGGTCGGCAGCATTGATATTGTCTATAGGTACAGCACTCTGAAGGATGGTTCTAGGTTTTCCTCTTGAACCAGTTACAACGATTTCATCTAACTTACTAGCAATTACATCCAAGCTTATATTGCTGTCTATTGCAAGCTGAGATGCCGAAGCAGTATATGTTTTGAATCCTACATACGAGAATTCTACCATACTATCATCTGGTACATTAATAGAATAATTTCCATTGATGTCTGTTATAACGCCAGTATTGGTCCCGACTACTACTACGTTCACCCCTATGAGTGGGTTTCCATCTGTATCCATAACGGTCCCATTAACCTGATTCTGGCTAAAAGCTTGATTGGATATTCCGATACAACAGAATATGCAGCAAATTAAAAATTGTAATTGTTTTCGCATATTAATATAGTTTTACAGAATTAAATTTTGATTGGTAATATTCACTAGAATGAAAATAGGTAATATATTTTATATCGTTATTAAAATTCTGATAATATTGCAAATAGCAAAACAATAATTGGATGAGGGGTGTAGGTTTATTGAAATCTTTATGTATCATTTCATGTTGTTATAGATTCTAGGGAATTAAAAATCCTACATTTAAAGCTAGAGATAAATTTTATGGCTCGTCGATTACAATCCATTTCTGAAAAAAAGAAAATCGATTGGAAAGCTGTCTGGGGCGCTTTTCAATTCATTCCGAGATTTCTCTATGAAATCAAGGACGCTTCTCCATTGTATTTTTATACCAATGCTTTCTGTAGAATTATAAGTGCCCTGACACCTGTTGCCATTCTATATGTAGGAAAACTGTTGGTCGATGAAATCATTCTCCAGACACAAGCTACAGAAGTTGATTATTATAATATTATCGTTTATGCAGTTGTAGAATTGGGATTGGTATTCACGACCGATGTTTTATCCCGACTTATCAATCTTACCGATGGATTGCAAGGAGATTTATATTCTAATGCATCATCGATTAGAATCATCAAGAAAACACAAGAACTAGAGATTGCGCATCTTGAAGATCCAGAATTTTATGACAAGCTGGAACGTGCTAGAATACAGACCAACAATAGAGTAGGACTGATGTCTACCATATTGTCTCAGGTTCAAAACCTGATAATGATAGTGTCCTTGATAATAGGGCTGGTTTATTTCGAGCCTTGGTTGATCCTCATATTGTTCTTGAGTATAGTGCCTAGCTTTCTTAACGAGCTCAAGTTCTCTTCTTCTAGATACTCATTGGCGAGAAGCTGGACGGCAGAAAGAAGGGAGTTAGACTACTTAAGATATATCGGTGCCAATGACAAAACAGCTAAAGAAATGAAACTTTTCGGCTTGATAGAATTCGTAGCTGATAGGTTTAAGAGGTTGTCCGATGAGTATTTTCTGGTTAATAAAAAACTAGCGGTTCAGAGAACCTGGCTAGGCACTTTGTTTAACCTATTAGGAACCCTTTGTTATTATGGTGCCTATGGTCTTATTATTGTAAGAACAGTATCTGGTTTTCTTACAGTAGGAGAATTGACCTTTCTTTCTGGATCATTCAATCGGTTGAGAAATTCGCTGCAGAATTTGTTCAATCAATTTACCAGAATTTCAGAAAGCGCTCTTTATCTGAAAGATTATTTCGACTACTTAGATATTAAAGTTTCGGCTGTTCCAGCTGACGCCTTGCCGGTGCCGGATAAACTAGAAATAGGATTCGAGTTTAAAGATGTACACTTTACTTATCCAGGTTCAGAAAATCCCGTTTTGAATGGTGTTAGTTTTAAGATTAACGCTAGAGAGAAAATGGCTTTTGTCGGTCAGAATGGTGCCGGAAAAACGACATTGATAAAACTGTTATTGAGGTTTTATGAACCAGATGCTGGAGAGATAATGCTCGAGGGCAAAAACATCAACCTGTACAACATTGACGAGTACCAGAAATTTTTTGGTGTGATCTTTCAAGATTTTATAAAGTATGAATTCAAGGTAAGAGAAAATATAGGCGTAGGAGATATAAACCGCATCGACGATATAGCCGCCATTGAAATGGCTGCTGAACGCAGTCTAGCAGATGAGGTTGTGAATATTCTTAATGATGGATATGATCAACAACTAGGCAAGCGATTCTCGCGAGGTCAAGATTTGTCAGGAGGACAGTGGCAGAAAATAGCACTTGCAAGAGCTTACATGAAGGACGCGGATGTGATGATTCTCGATGAGCCGACTTCTGCCCTGGATGCACGAGCAGAATATGAAGCTTTCCAGCGATTTATAGGTCTGACACAAGGGAAGACAAGTATCATAATCTCACATAGATTTTCTACAGTGAGGATGGCAGATAGGATTATGGTCCTTGAAGATGGAAAGGTCAGTGAATTAGGAACACATGAGGAGCTGATGGAGCACGATCGCTTATATGCAGAATTATTTTCCCTCCAAGCTGCTGGTTACAATTGATGCCTTAAGATTTTTGCGAGAACCATGTGGCATTAGAGCTATCAGGATCGCCGTGGTAATTGATAAAAATTTCTTCTCCAGCTTTGATTTCTTTCACACAGATAATTTCTATTGTGCTTGCCTGAAAATCAAAAATAAAATCAGCATTTGCGTAAGCGGAATGGTTGTACAGCGACCCGAACCCTAATGCTATGGCACATGCCATTCTATCTTCTCCCCAAGCAAAGTAATAATCATGTAGGGTGGTCTTATGGACGATAGGCCTTTCATAGGATGGAATGGGAATGACTTGACATATTTCTATGAGACTTTCTACAGAGATGTCAATCGATGTATAGACACCTCGACCATGATCTGGATGATGGGCAATGAAAAGACCAGGAATGCTATGCATGAGAACGCTGTTTTCTTATCAGAAAGATACCTATTAAAATACTGACAATGCCTATCAGATGGAAGAGA
>CALIQO010000261.1 GCA_938044055.1 uncultured Saprospiraceae bacterium | reverse complement strand
CCTTGCTAGTAACATCGAAACCCATAAGAATAATTATACGCGGTTTTTCATTATAGGAAATGAGAAGGAGATCTATGACACCAGAGCTGTTAATAAGGTTTCTGCTTTCATTAAGATTCCAGATAAGAAAGGTCAATTGTTGAAAGTCCTTCAGAAAATTGAAGACCACAATCTTAATCTCAGTAAGCTTCAATCGTTTCCAGTACTGGGTTCTTTCAGAGAATATTTTTTCCATATGGATATAGAATTTGATCACATAGATCAATACTTCAACTTGAAGGATGATATATTACAAGTAACATCTGTTTTTCAAGAATTAGGGATATATGCACGGGCTGATTTATCTCAAGTATTACATCCAGTTACCGATAAAATTCAATCATGATAATTAAGGAAGCAGATAGATTAAGCAGTGTGTCTACCTATTACTTCGCAACTAAGTTGAAGCAGGTAGCACAGATGAATCAGGATGGAGGAGTACCTGTTATAAATCTAGGTATAGGAAGCCCAGATCTTAATCCACCAGAAGGAGCTGTAGAAAGATTGATAGCTTCTACAACTGAAGAAGGAGTCAATAAATATCAATCATATGCGGGTATCCCTGCATTGAGAAAGGCCTTTGCTGAGTGGTACGATAAACACTTTAAGGTTAACCTGAATTCAGATTCTGAGATTCTACCACTTATAGGATCTAAAGAAGGCATCATGCATATATCCATGGCTTTCTTAAATCCAGGAGATCAAGTTCTTGTTCCTAATCCTGGATATCCAGCTTATTCGGCGGTTTCTAAATTGTGTGGTGCAGAGATTGTACAATATGCATTGACAGAAAAACAAGGATGGTTGCCAGATTTAAACGCACTTTCTAAGCAAAATTTGGAAAAAGTAAAAATCATGTGGATTAATTATCCACACATGCCGACTGGTGCTAGAGCAAGTAAAGCGTTTTTTAAAGAGGTTGTAACATTTGCCCGCGAGCATAATATCCTACTATGCCATGATAATCCATATACCTTTATTCTCAATGAAGATCCCATGAGTATATTTCAAGTTGAAGGAGCAAGGGAGGTGTGTCTTGAATTGACATCACTAAGCAAGAATTACAATATGGCCGGATGGAGAGTAGGAGCTGTTGCTGGAGCAAAAGAATATCTGCAGACTATTCTGAAATTTAAATCCAACATGGATAGCGGTATGTATCGAGGATTACAAGAAGCTGCGATTGTCGCGCTTAATCAAGGACAAGAATGGCACGATGGACTCAACACGATTTATAAAAAAAGAAAGAAAGTAGCCCTTGAAATTATGGGCCTGCTGGGATGTACGTATGATTCAGATTCTGTAGGCTTATTCATATGGGGGAAAACGCCCTTCTTTATAAAAGAAGCAGAAGAATTGACAGAAAGGCTGTTGCTTACTTCAAGGGTATTTATAACGCCGGGACATATATTCGGTGATGAAGGAAAGAAGTACATAAGGATTTCTCTATGCGCAACAGGAAATCAACTAGAGCAGGCCAAGGGAAGGATAGTAGAAGCATTAAAATCAACGGAAGTATGATGACCATAAGTGTAATAGGACTGGGATTAATAGGAGGGTCAATAGCCAAGGATCTTAAAACACAGATCAATGTGGAAGTACTGGGTGTAGATCTTAATGAGTCACACCAGAAGCAAGCCTTAGAACTGGGATTAATTCACAAGGTTGTTTCGCTAGAAGAAGCCATAGAAAAGTCAGCCGTAATAATACTCGCAATACCTGTAGATAAAATTGAATCTCTACTTCCTCTTGTACTCGATAAGATTTCAGGAGATACCATAGTAACGGACGTAGGATCTACTAAAGTACAGATATGTCGCGCTGTAGTAAACCATAAAAATAGATCTCGATACGTGGCCGCACATCCGCTGGCTGGAACAGAATTCAGTGGGCCACAGGCAGCACTGTCGCATCTATTCGTCGGAAAGAAAAACATAATCTGCAATCGTGAAAAATCGGATGACTCTGCGGTGGAAACAGTAGTCAAGATTTTTAAGAGCATCGGGATGCAGACGTATTTTTTATCCTCAGAAGAACATGACAAGCATCTGGCATATGTCTCTCATCTTAGTCATGTAAGTTCATTTATGCTGGGACTCACGGTGCTAGATATAGAGAAAGATGAGAAACAGATTTTTAATCTTGCAAGCACTGGATTCGCATCAACTGTAAGACTGGCTAAAAGTAATCCCTCTACCTGGTCTCCTATTTTCTTGAAGAATAGCGACAACTTAGTAAAGGCACTGGAAAATTATATCGACTACTTACATCAATTTAAAGAAGCAATTAAAAGCAACGACCATGAGAAAGCAGAACTGCTCATGAAAGAGGCTAATGACATAAAAAGAATATTAAATTAAAATCAAGAATAAATGACAACTGAATCAAGTACTACCATGAGCCCAGCACAGCTTATGATGCAGAAGAAGCCCTTACTAATTGCAGGGCCCTGCAGTGTAGAAACAGAAGAGCAAGTAATTGCAACTGCCCAGAGACTGGCAGCCACCGGTAAGGTAGATGTAATACGTGGAGGAATATGGAAGCCACGTACGAGACCTAACTCATTCGAAGGAGTAGGGACTAAGGGCTTGCCATGGATGCAGAAGGTAAAGGAGATGACCGGGTTGCCAGTGACCGTAGAGGTTGCTAAGGCTAAGCATGTAGAAGTGTGCTTAGAATTCGGAATAGACATCTTATGGATAGGAGCTAGAACTACTGTTAATCCTTTCGCAGTGCAGGAGATCGCAGATGCACTTAGAGGTGTAGATATTCCGATCATGGTTAAAAATCCGATCAACCCAGACTTATCCTTATGGATGGGTGGAATTGAAAGATTGCAGAAAGTAGGCCTTAAGGATATTGCTGGAATCCATAGAGGGTTTTCTAACTTCGGAGAGAAGATCTATCGCAATAGACCTCAGTGGCAATTGCCTATAGAATTAAAAAGAAGGATGCCGGAAATTCCGTTGATATGCGATCCATCTCATATCTGTGGAAGAAGAGATATCCTTGCTAAGGTATCTCAGAAATCCATGGATCTTAATTTCGATGGATTGATGATAGAATCTCATATTACACCTGATGATGCATGGAGTGATGCTAAGCAACAGATTACCCCTGAAGTCTATGGTCAGATGATCTCAGACTTGAAGATGAGAGATTATGATACTTCTGCTCTTCCCGCAAAATCAGATCTCGAAGTTCTAAGAAAGCAGATTAATTTTATTGATGACGAACTTATCAATATGCTTGCCAATCGTATGAAAGTAGCTAGAGACATAGGTTCATTTAAGAAAGAAAACAACGTTACCATTCTTCAGAATACTAGATGGAATGAAATTCTTGAAAAGTATAAGAAGAGAGGGGCAGGTAGTCAGTTGTCAGAAGAATTCATTGTGAAGTTTATCACAGCTATTCACGATGAAAGCATCAGTCAGCAAGAAAATATTATGAGTGAATAATACTCAGAATTACTGTTCTTGATTTCCGTTCCTGAGTTCGTCAGGAGCATAAAATTTAGTTCTATCTCGAGTGGCAGCTCTCAGTTCTGCTACTTGAGATGGATTTATTAAAGAAGACTTATTCCCGAAGTCATTTCTGATATATGTAAGCACATCGGCAATCTCTTGATCGTTGAGTAGTCCTTTATAGGCAGTCATGGGAACTGTTCCTGGATAGGATTTTCCTCCTACCATGATGGGTCCATATAATCCATGCAGCGTAAGCTTAATGAGCGTCCCGGGATCTTGGTTTACCCATTCAGAATCGGCAAGAGGAGGATAGCCTACATTATCAAGTCCTTTACCATCTTCTTGGTGGCAAGTCCCACAATACCCATCTCTCTCGTATATTTCTTTTCCTCTGATGAATTGAGCAAGATCTTCTCCTTCAAGATGATTGACAATTGTTTCCTTATTGTTGCCATCATAGTTTCTTCCGCTTAAGTGAGCATACGAAGCATTATAAGTATCCTTCATCCAGTCATCTAGGGGAAGCTTAATTGCTTCAGAAAGTATTTTCAATCCTGTAGATTTATGCATTCTCGATCCGGCAACTATGGTTTCTAGTCTGACTCTAGGATGTGGGTCAGAAGCCATATCAAGAAGGATGTCATCAGCGTTATCTATTTTTTCATACATGTATCTGATGTACTTAACGGCAGCGGTTCTTGCTCGAAAGTCCTTACTTATAATAACCTTCTCTAGAATGTTCTCATCATAATATCCATGTCCCCAGATTACCCACAGAGCCTCTACAAGATATCGTGGGTAACCCTCTTCTCCAACATCTAATTTTTCTACCCAGTTGCGGGTAGCATCAACAACTTCTTTTTTATCGTACCCTCTGAGAGCCCTTCTTGATCTATACCTTGTTCTATACTCAGGTAAGCGTAAATTGTCAAGTAATTCTATAATACTTGCTCCGGCAACTTTAGCTGGACTAACCAGAGGTCGACTGGGATAGGTAATTCTATATATTCTTCCATGGACATGATCTCTAAGTGGGTCACGTGCATTGTGTTGCATATGGCCGATAAGGATATTGTGCCAGTCAACTAAATAAAGGGAGCCATCCGGTGCAAATTCCATATCGACAGGTCGGAAATTAGGATCAGTGGAAGTAAGTAGATCTTGTCTATGCTTACTCACATAACCGGTGCCCTCATCTTCTAAGCTGTGCTGTTTCATTCCGAGAAAACCGATGGTATTGTTTATGAGTAAATCACCTTGTACATCATCGGGAAAGTGGCGACTGGATACGAACTCTAATCCAGAAGTAGGCCTGACTCTATGTGCTTGCTCAATTAAATTTTTAGAAAGTGGATTATAGACACCATATCTAGGAAGCGAAGAACTCGGCATCATCCATCTTACTGGAGGGCCTGAGGTCTCAGCGAAAAAAGGTTGCCCCCATTCATCAAATGCAATACCCCATGGATTAGGGATAGAAATCTGTGCTGTTCTTTCTAGTTTTCTCTTCCTCGGGTCATATCTGTAGAAACCTCCATTGCTACTATGGATAGCGCCATAGGGAGTTTCAACATTGGTATGTAAGAATACACCTTCTGCCATATATATTCCACCTGCAGGATCAGAACAAAATGCACTTATAACATGGTGGGTGTCATGATCATCGAATCCACTGAATATAATTTCTTCTTCGTCGTAGTGATCGTCTCCATTGTTGTCGATGAGTAATTTTAGATGTGTGCCTTGAGAAACATATACGCCTTCAGGACTTAGTTCGAATCCTACAGGAAGATGTAAGTCGTCTGCATAGACAGTCTGCTTATCTGCTTTTCCGTCTCCATCGGTATCTTCTAAAATTATTAATTTATCGTTGGGTCGTTGGTCGCCAGGTCTATAATGGGGATAGGTCGGCATTGTTGCTACCCATAGTCTCCCCTCATCGTCGAAGGACAATTGTACAGGATTAGCGAGGTCGGGAAATTCTTCTTCAGAAGCGAAGAGCTCAATTTTGTAGCCAGGGGCAACTGTGAATTTTTTAATTGCATCTTCCCCATATGAATAGGTCAGATTGTGGTTGGATTTATCTGGATCGAAATTAGTTGAAACTTCTGTCAGGGCCGTCGTATTGAGATCGGCACGGGCAAGATCATAGGTCTCTCCAGATAATATGGCCCAGATTGCAGAATCACGATTGGTAGTCATTTCTCTTATCTTAATAATTTCCTTGGGATAATTATCAGGACCGTAAGGCTTATACCTTCGACCGTAAACGTGGACACCATTGGGGATTTTAAAATCGTTGTGCCACATCCAGTTTTTATCTTGGACTGACTTGTAGAGCGCATCATGTGTAGCTGATGAAATATCTGGCTTGCGCCCAAATGTTTTACTGGCAATAAAAGCACTTAACTTTTTATAACCGGCTTCAGATAATTGCAGACCATCGGTAGTCATCGATGGGGATTCGTTGTACCATTTAAGCGATGGGTTATAAACATCTAAAAAAGAAACCCCCATTTCAACACATACTTCTTTCATGGCTTCTGTATACATTGCTAATCCGGCATTCTTAGTTTCATAGAGATTCTCTGGAACATGGAAATCCTTTTTCTCCATAGCGATAGGAGAAATGAGTATAAGGGAAGTAGAGGAATCAGAAGCATAATTCTGATTCTTAGAATGTATAATGAAGCTGCGCAATTCATTTTTAAAATTATCTAAATTTTCCGCCCCTCTTTCTGCTTCTACACTGCCGAAGAATGCGATTATAATATCAGGCTTAAGATGGTGTAACCATTCATCAGGTGACCAAAAATCTCCTTCACTTCCAGTGGGATTCGCAAGTTCATCATAGAATGAAGCTGCTTCTGGAAATGCCCAAGGAGACGTTCTCCCAGGATGAGGCCGAAAACCAACGGTATTCCCTCCATCGCACATATTTCTAATAATTAAATTGCTTTCTACATTTCTAGCATAGATTTCAGATTCTAAATAGGGGTAGTCAATCATCC
>CALIQO010000260.1 GCA_938044055.1 uncultured Saprospiraceae bacterium | reverse complement strand
GAGTGGTACAGATGCACTTAGGTGGCTGGCCATCTTGATTGCATTCGTTTCGGCCATCAGTATATTTATATTTCTATTCAAGAGTCTTAAGGATCGCAAGTATGAGCTGTCATTGATCAGGGTAATGGGCGGATCGCGGAGAACTCTATTTTCTCTTATTCTCCTTGAAGGCATCATTCTAGCACTCATCGGTTATATTGTAGGAATTCTAGTAAGTCACTTGAGTATGGAGTACTTAGCAGGCTATCTAAAGTCTGATTATCGATATTCTTTTACAGGATGGAGATGGCTCACTGAAGAATGGTGGCTACTGCTGATATCGCTGGGAATAGGGATAATTGCCGCTTTAATCCCTGCTATTCAGGCGAGTAGCACAGATATTAACAGAACTTTGTCACAAGGTTAGAATCTTTCTTCTTCCTACTCGCGTTAAGAAGATGTACATTTGCGGAAGCACCATGAAAAATATTTTATTAACAATAGGTCTTATTTTCTACGGATCAGCTGCTCAAGCCCAGCTTATAGATGTGTGGTCGACCCTAGCTATGGTGGATAAAAAGAAGGAGTTTAATGTTGATTATGGGTACGAAATTGAAAAAATTTCTGTTACTCCCTTGGTTCAGGCCCTTGAGAATACTGAGATTGAAGTCAATGGTTATTTCATCCCTCTATCGGGAAAAGGCAAGCAGAACCATTTTATGTTATCTTCCCTCCCTGCTAATATGTGCTTCTTCTGCGGTAAAGCGGGCCCAGAAACGGCAATGCAAGTGTTTATGAAAGGAGGAAAAAAAGTCGCTTATTCTGATAATAAAATTAAGCTTAAAGGTAAGCTCATTATAAACCCTAATTCTGAAAACGAAATTTTATACACGCTTGATCAAGCGGAACTGATAAACTGATAGGTTATGAAATGGATGAAATTATTACTAGTGTTTTCTATTCTTTGGTCTAGCCAAATGGTGGTTGCACAAGATACCAGCAATAAGTCGATGTGGAAGACACTCGCTAAAATCACATATAAAAAGGAATACGATGAATTCCTAGGCTTTAAAATAGACAAGCCAGTATTCAGTGAACCAATCCAGAAACTACAAGGAAAAGAAATTACCATCAAGGGATACATTATACCCGTAGAAGGTTATAAATCGCACAAGGAATTTATCTTTTCAGCATTTCCTTATAATATGTGCTTCTTCTGTGGAGGAGCTGGACCTGAAACCGTAATGGAAGTTATGGCCGCTGAGCCTGTCAAGTATACAGCAGATCCAGTTACGCTTACTGGTACCCTTATACTCAATGCAGATGATATCAATTCACTCATGTATAAGATGGAGGGAGCGAAACTCATATCGCAATAGTGTGGAACACAGTTAGGAACTACTATGTCTCTTTCTTTCCTATTTCGTCAGAAAGATAAAATAGCGCTAAGAATCAATATTAAGATAAGGGCAGTAATAGAAAGTATTCCTGTCATGGCTGTCCATGTTTTTAAGGTGGTTACCTCACTGATCCCTAGGTAACGATTGACAAGCCAGAATCCACTGTCATTGACGTGAGAGAATCCGCTGGCTCCAGCAGCAATACTTAACACAATAAGCGCCAGCTCTTGAGGGGCCATAGTGGGACTTAGAATTGTACCCATAATTCCAGCAGCAGTAATCATAGCTACGGTTGCAGAACCTTGCATAAGTCTGACGATTAAAGCTAACATAAAAGAAAGGATGATCGGTGATACAGCCATAGTCGATACTTTCTGAGCCAGTAACGCCCCTGCTCCACTCTCTGTAAGCATGGTTTTAAAAACGCCACCAGCTCCTGTAATCAGAATGATTATTCCTGCAGGACCTAAGGACTTCATAGACAGTTCTTGCAGTTTATCTAAGCCTACATGGTACTTGATTCTAAGATAGAATATACAGATCAAAGTAGTCAGAAGTAAGGCTACTATCGGATGACCTATGAAGGCCATCGCTTTCAATACATCTTCTGAAAAGAGCTCAGGGTATAATTCATTGTTAACCGTATTGAACAGTATAAGAACGATGGGGAATAGTATAATTGCGATGATGGTCCATGCACCTGGACCTTTTCCTTGTAGTCTCTCAGATTGTACGGCTTCCATCTCAGGTGGAATAGAAACATGGATTTTCTTTCCGATAAAATTTCCCCAAAGTATTCCAGCTATAATAGCTGTAGGGAATCCTATAATAAAGCCGAAATAGATGACCCATCCTAGATCTGCACCTATTATATCTGCGACGGCAATGGGTCCAGGCGTAGGCGGAATAAAAGCATGGGTGACAGCCAGTGAAGCCAGCAATGGAATTGCATATATAAGAAGAGACTTTCCTGTTTTCTTTTGCAGGGCATAGATAACTGGGACCAGAATAATAAAGGCAACATCGAAGAAAACCGGTACGGCAATAAAAAAACCAGCTATAGATAAAGCATAAGGCGCATTTTCTTCTCCTGTGAAACTCAACATTTTCTGAGCCAGCTTTTCTGTTGCACCGCTGTATTCCAGCAGGGCACCGAAGATGGCACCTAGTCCGACTATGGTAGCCACAAAACCTAGTGTACTTGACATTCCAGAGATAACAGTGTCCACAATTTTCATCAGTTCCATGCCAGAGGAAATACCGACAACAATACTGCTTATCAATAGGGATAGAAAGGCATTGATCTTGAATACCAATATCATAACTAAGAGAGATCCTACACCCAGTAAAAAAGCCAATAGTAAAGTCTGTTCCATGTTATGTTTTATTCAGAGCTGTTCCATACTAATCTAATGAAGAAGATGACATCTTTTTTTCTGCTTCAGCGACAAGGGTCATTATTTCTTCTTTGATTGTGTCGAGAGGTTTATTGATATTGATGTGCAATGCTTCTTGCGGGATTTCAAGTGTGTCGAATTGGCTCTGCAATAAAGCAGTAGGCATAAAGTGGTTTTCTCTGGCAGCCATTCTCTCCTTGATGATTTCCATAGATCCTTTCAAGTAGATTATGTGGAACGGATGGTCCACTTGATTGCGAATATGTTCTCTGTACACTTTTTTCAGGGCAGAACAAGTGATAACATATCCTGAGTTGTGAGCAAGATTCATTTCGTCTGCACAAGCTGTGAGCCAGGACCATCGGTCATCGTCATCAAGTGCTTCTCCTCGACTCATCTTATCGATGTTGGCCTGGGGATGCAGGTTATCTCCTTCTATAAAAGGAATTCCATATTCATCGGACAGGGTCTTAGCAACGGAAGATTTTCCGGAACCAGAAACGCCCATTATAAGCAATGTCTTCTTCACTGTTCTAAATGTAAGGAATAGATTAGTTTTCCAGATCCATTCTATAAATTATTAGTAGTTAGAAATTTGATTCGGAAAGAAAAAAGGGATGATCACTTACGCAATCATCCCTTTTATATTCTTAGAGAATAATTCTATAAATAAGAATTACACTTTTTCTACGCTGGTAACCAGTACAGAAACTTCATCTCTCAATACTTCTACGAATCCTCCCTGGATGGTATAGCTTGATTGATTACCACTGTCCTCTGTAATTCTTAAGGTTCCTTTACCTAAGGCAGATACGATAGCTGCATGACCTTTAAGGATTTCAAATTGTCCACTGATGCCAGGCACCTTTACTGCCTTGATAGGGCCATTGTAGACTTCTGATTCTGGTGTGAGTACGATTAAGTTCATAGTCGTGATTATTAAGCAGTGATTATGCTTATTCTTTTAACATCTTTTCTCCAGCTTCTATAACTTCTTCTATGCTTCCCTTCAAGTTGAAAGCTGCTTCAGGATACTGATCAACTTCACCATCTAGGATCATGTTGAATCCTTTAATGGTATCTTCAATCGGTACGAATACACCTTCAAGTCCAGTAAACTGCTCTGCTACGTGAAAAGGCTGAGACAAGAATCTCTGAATTTTTCTTGCTCGGAATACAATGGTCTTATCCTCGTCAGAAAGTTCTTCTAAACCTAGGATAGCAATGATATCTTGAAGCTCATTATATCTCTGAAGAATTCTTTTTACCGCTTGCGCTGTATTATAGTGCTCATCACCGATGATAGCAGGGTCAAGTATTCTAGAAGTAGAATCTAGTGGATCCACCGCTGGGTAGATTCCTAAAGAAGCAATCTTTCTACTAAGTACTGTAGTCGCATCCAAGTGAGCGAACGTTGTTGCTGGTGCTGGATCTGTTAAGTCATCCGCAGGTACATATACAGCTTGTACAGAGGTAATAGATCCCCTCTTAGTAGAAGTAATTCTTTCTTGCATCAGACCCATCTCACTCGCTAGTGTAGGCTGGTATCCTACCGCAGAAGGCATCCTTCCTAGAAGTGCTGATACTTCAGAACCCGCTTGCGTAAATCGGAAGATGTTATCAATAAAGAATAAGATGTCTTTTCCTCCTGTAGGATCGTTAAGATCTCCATCTCTATAATATTCTGCTAGTGTCAGTCCAGATAATGCCACTCTTGCTCTTGCACCAGGAGGCTCATTCATCTGACCAAAAACGAAAGTCGCTTTTGAATTTTTAAGAGCTTGCGTATCT
>CALIQO010000259.1 GCA_938044055.1 uncultured Saprospiraceae bacterium | reverse complement strand
ATGGTCTTGAGCATTTCAGAAATGCAGGATTCAAGACCATTCATATCTCAAGCCTAGAGATGCACGGAGACGACGACTACCTAGATGATCTTATGGATGCTTATCCGCTGTCCTCATCTCAGAATAAGGAGCTGAAAGTGGATGTTGCAGAGGCAACTGCTCCACAAGAATCAGAAGAGATGGACGTTGTAGACGACACCCTAGACGTGGTCACTTAATGGATCTCGATTTACTTGCTTATAAAGAACACCTCTCACTCAAGAAGAAGGAAGACAAGACCTATGTCTTCGATCCTATACGCAAGAAATACCTCTTGCTTTTGCCAGAAGAATTCACCAGACAACTATTGTTGCAATACTTGATACGCTCTACTTCTTATGAGCGCAACTTAATCCAGGTGGAAAAATCATTTCGGATCAACGATAAGTTGAAGCGCTTCGATATCGTCGTTTACAATGAAGAAGTAAAACCCCATCTGCTGATAGAATGTAAGTCTCATAAGATTAATTTGTCTCAACACACATTTGACCAGATCGCTGTATACAATCTGGTAATCGGTGCGCCTTACTTGTGTGTAACCAATGGCCGCCAGACCATGGTCGCTCGTGTAAATCTAGAGACGCAGAACTACGAATTCCTAGACCACCTTCCCCCGTAAAATTTCCTGTCTTATTTTCCAGATGATTTTATACCTTCACGGGCATAATTGAATGAATTGCTATGAGAAGAATTTTAGTAACTGGAGCCAATGGCCAGATAGGAAAAGTATTGGTCGCAGAACTCCGGAGGGTATATGGAAGAGATTCCGTTCTCGCCACCGATATCAAGAAGAGTGCAGAGAACAACGAACCTTATGAATTTCTAGATATCCTGAATGAAAACAGGCTCTATGAGATCGTCCACGATCACAAGATTACAGAGATCTACCACCTTGCTGCCATCCTTTCTGCCCACGGTGAATGGAATCCCCTCAAGACATGGAACATCAATCTCAATGGATTGCTCACCATCTTAGAATTGGCCAAGAAGAAAGATATACAGAAGGTGTTTTTCCCTAGTACGATAGCTGTATTTGGCAAGACCACACCTCAGGTTAATACACCTCAGGATGTCCCCCTCTTACCAGAGACCGTATATGGTATGTCAAAGGTTACTGGAGAACTCTGGTGCAATTACTACCACAAAAAGTACGGCGTAGATGTGCGATCGGTCCGTTATCCAGGCATCATCGGTTATCAATCTATACCACACGGTGGAACCACCGATTACGCTGTAGAAATCTTCCATGAGATTATCAAGAACAATGTTTACACTTGTTTTCTGGATGGAGATACCCGACTGCCGATGATGTATATGCCCGATGCTGTAGATGCCACGATAAAACTTATGCAAGCCGATGCGGCAGCAATCCAGACACGTTCTTCCTACAACCTATCGGCCATGTCATTCTCTCCTAGAGAATTATTCACGGAGATAAAGAAATATTTTCCAGAATCAGAAATAGCCTATGATCCAGATTTCCGTCAGGAGATTGCAGCGGCCTGGTCAGAATCCATCGATGACAGCCGTGCCCATAAAGAGTGGAAATGGAAACCTTCTTACGACCTTGCCCGCATGACGCAAGACATGATAGAAAACATTAAAAAATTATACTAACAGAAATCAGAATCAATGGAGAATCTCCTTCTTCAATTCTTCTGTTAAACCAACGCTAAACATTTACTTTGTCTAGTGTACGATACTGTTACTCACTATTACGCATCTACAGCCTACATCCCTTAACCTTCTTCCTGTATGCGTAGGCTTTCTGGTTCGATGTGGGTCTTTTTTATTTTATGGATTAATTGCGTAATCGCAGTATTTCTATTTTAGTGTGCATAGCTTCTCATTATACGGCTCATCTCCTTGCGCCTATTTAACCATACAGGAAATAAAAAAAAACATTGTACTGGACCGCTTTATTATGTATAGGCCATTATCTTCGTACCACGCATCAACTCATTAATTATACAGATGCATAGACTTAAAACCCACACCTATGAATCCTATATACAACGACCTCTCAGCAGAACTCCAGCAGATCGAAGCAGAAGGGTTGTACAAGAAAGAAAGAATCATTACTACGCCACAATCGGCCAGTATTAAGACAGATCAGAATATAGAAGTTCTGAACTTCTGTGCCAACAATTACTTAGGTCTTTCTTCTCATCCTGATGTAATAGATGCAGCAAAGAAAACCATTGACAGCCATGGATTTGGTATGTCATCGGTGCGATTCATCTGCGGAACCCAAGACATCCATAAGGAACTGGAAGCTAAGATTGCAGCTTTCGTAGGAACGGAAGACGCCATCTTGTATGCGGCAGCTTTCGACGCTAATGGAGGTTTATTCGAGCCTATCTTATCTAAAGAAGATGCCATAATATCAGACCAATTGAATCATGCTTCCATTATTGATGGCATACGATTGTGTAAAGCACAACGCTACCGCTACCTAAGCAACAATATGGAAGATTTAGAAGCTAAACTCAAGGAAGCTACTGAAGCAGGCGCCAGAAGAATAATGATTGCAACCGATGGCGTATTCTCTATGGATGGCGTCATTGCTCAGATCGATAAGATCGTAGCCTTGGCAGAAAAATATGGCGCTCTGGTCATGGTCGACGATTGCCATGCCACAGGCTTTACCGGCAAGACTGGTCGCGGCAGT
>CALIQO010000258.1 GCA_938044055.1 uncultured Saprospiraceae bacterium | reverse complement strand
CGTCCATAAGAATACAAGACATTACATCAATAGGAGATACACTGGCAATCGTAAAGTCAAACAGTTTAGAAATCTGAGCCTCGACAATTGATGGAGTTCCATAGATGAGTTTTCCCTGGATAATAATGGTTTCTCTCTCTTTTCCTTCTACTTCTAAATTGATTCTATCTAAGCATCCGATAGATGTCAAGATTATAACCGCCGCGAAACATGGAATGAGCTTGTGCAGATATAAACTATAATTGGTTTTCATAATCGCAGATTTAAGAAAAATAGAAGTGACATTGTATCTACAAGAGACTGTAATCACATTGAAAATCTATTTCATATAGCTCAATCGTTGTAAGAGGAATAACATAAGTGCTCTGTAATCAATAACAATTGAAGTAATTTAGTGAAAACAGGAGAATTGCCTAGTGTCGATTGCGACATATACCATCTATAAAGCAATGTGAAATAGAAAAGACCCGTCTTATTTAAGAGACGGGCCTTTTTTAGTTTACTTTTTAATTAATCGTTTTAGACGATTCTATTTACTTTCTCCTAAGTAAGAATAGACATAACTAGATGTCCCTATGTTTCCAGAAGAATCCCTAGCAACTACAACAACTTTATAGTTAGATCTATCATCGGCCTGTACTACTGGGATGCTTGCTTTACCATTGCTATCTGTAGTGATAGATGGATTCCAGTATAATTGAGGATCTAGTTGAGGAAGAGATTGGTCTTGATCTGCTAAGAATTGCACAGGATAGGTTACTGTATTCTGAATCCCATTGACTAGATAGATATTGTTCTCATCGATGCTCGGAAGCTTTTCAGCCTTTCCATGGGTATTTATAATAACAACTCCAGAACTACCAAATGCATTGAATTGCTTTCTCAGAGAAAGCTTATCGTATACGATATTAAGGTTGATTACTTCTTCTTGATCCATGGAACCTATGAAATCTGCATTTCTAGTAATTTTACCATCAACAACGAATAGCGGTATACCCTCTAAAAAGTAATTAGAAGTTTTCTTAGCACGAGGGTTGATGATTGTCGCTGTTCTTTCTCCTTTGCTACCTTTAAACCTGAGAGGCATCATAAGGTTACTTACGAATCCATCTACATCTCCAAACGATTGGTATTCTTCCACTTTATATTCCGCTTGGACCTTGTGTTCGTGCACACCTTGAGACAAGTCTTTTTCTATGCGTTGTTTTCCATCTACTTTAAAATGCTGATTTATTTTCTTTCGTTGGCTACTGAGTAAAATATAGTTCTCTATGTCCTTATTGTAAGGAAGGGCATTACTTATCGTTGTAGACAATGCAACTTTATCGTTTATTCTAGACTGAATTTCAGGGTATTCATTCTGATATCCTACGAGTTGAACTGTTTTGCTTCCTGAGAATAAATCAGAAGGAATAATAAATTTGCCTTGAGCATTACTCTTACCGAAACTAAAAGTACCATCAGATTTACTGTAAGCGCCTAGTACATTAGCTTTTACAGGACTTCCTTCTTTATCCATGACAACCCCTGTAAGAAATACCTTATCAGAAAGATTCGTCGGTATGGTTCCCGTACTAAAAGATATAGCACCTTCGTTAGGTCCACGGACAACATCATTGTCTACTATAGTTACACTTAAATCAGCTGTTACAGGATTCCCGTTATTGTCTGTAACAGTAAGAGAAGTAGTTCCAGAAGCTGATCTAGAGATATCTACATTCAGACCAGTCGGAGCTGGTGCCGTGGGTAGGGCAAGTGTGTTGTACTCGGTCGGATTTCCGTTCCCTAGGTCACTGTATATATATACAGGAGTCTCAGATAATGTACTGATCGTATTGTCTGACTTAGCTTGAGTTACAAGTGCGTAAGCACCACTCTTAAGATTGAATGGGATTTTAAAGTATCCATCCAGGCTCTTACGTGTTACTTGCGCGAAAGAACTGTGGACAACGTTCCCGGTGTGATCGGTAATTAGACAATTGATAACAGTTCCATCGGCAATATTACCATCATAGCTTATGTTATACCAGATGTATTCTCCTGTAACATAGTAGGACTTGTCCATATGTATGGAGTGCTGTCCGGAGACTGTACCAGTGTAGATGAATGTACATATTGCGATTAAAAAGATTCTATATATAGATTGTGTCATTGCTGATTTATTATATCGTAGATTAAATTATTATAAGTAGGCGATTATTCAATCCACCATAAAGGCCTTTCAGTTACACTGTTGGCTAGAGCCGCACAATCACAGCACACAGGTGGAAGGTTACATGTTCTGCCAGGATTCTGACCTTGAGTAGGAGGAGGGCAGAATTTAGGAGGGTTTCCTAAATCTTCTGGGGAAATATAGGTCCTGATTACTTTCTGAGAAGAAGCATAGAAATAACCGAAAATCTCGTCTTCTACAGGATCTTTAATGTTCTTGAAGTTAGTGAATATCTTTCCAGCAGGAGGATCGAACATGCTCCCTTCCCTAGATATAACATCTGATACATTTTCCCAATATTCAAATGCGTCTCTAGATAAGCTTTCTTGAAAAACGTTAAGGTATACGCCTTCTCTATATGTTGTTTTAATAGGAGATTCAACAATCTGCAGATTATCTACTCTATCCCCAGAAAATTCTTCTCCATCAATCAGTACGACCCTGGTATTATCTAATGTATTAAATACATAACACGTTGTAGGTTCAATCGGGTTATTAGGGTTCCTAGAGACTGGCGAATCGGTAACTCTAGCAACTTCTTGTATGTCCCATCTGAGTCGAGCTGGACTTCCATCACTCAATACAGTAGGTGTTGAAATGCCTAATCTTAACCATGGGTTGGCTATTCCTACACTATCGTTTCTGTCGAAGTATTCTATACTCAGCGACTCAGGTTGAGGCACATCATCTAGGACTTCTAGACTTGACTCGAATGTTCTACCATCGAAAGTCTCCACGCGCATCATATATTGCTTGCCGAATTCTATAGTCATTTCTGGGTCCGCAGCAAAGATAATCGCTTCATAGGTGTTCCTGTCTGTTCTCTCTAGCGATTTAGTATTGCCGTCTTCATCGACTAGAACACAAGATCTTACATCGATAGGTGTAACACTTGATGCTGTAAAATCGAATAATTTAGTAATCTGAGCTTCAGCTCTAGAGGGTGACCCGAAAGCTAATTTTCCTTGGATGATGATTGTCTCTCTTTCTTTTCCAGGTACTTGAAAGTCTATTCTGTCAAGGCAACTATAAGTTGTGAAGAACACTATAAGTAAAAAGAAGGTTGTAATCTTTTTCATATATGGATAATAAGTCATTTTTGTAATTGTGGTGGTTAGGGATTAAAGTATATCTATGTTTAAAGTAAGAGAAGGAAAGGCACTTCCTAGTACAGAAAGTCTATTTCCGACAGGCTTACC
>CALIQO010000257.1 GCA_938044055.1 uncultured Saprospiraceae bacterium | reverse complement strand
TGACAAGTTCATCCCCATTGATTCCCCAGATGGCGTTTAATGCAAAGGGATGGAATTGGATGCTTGCTGCGGAAGAAATATGCTGAGCTATGTAAGTAAGTGGTTTTGTGAAAATTCCAGAGAACCAGGATTTACGGTGTGCTTGAAAATTATGTTCGTTATTCTTTTCAAGGATCCCAGCGTATGTCGTTTTTTCGTCAAGGTCAATAATTAATTGGGGATATTCACTAGGCAGCAATTTTTCATACTTATAGTTACACACATAATCTTCATAAAGGGTAACTGATTTGACATATCGGGATAATCTGGGAGTCGGATCATACTGTATGACTTTCATAAAGGCAAGGTCGTTTTAAGGTTGATTATAAAGTTAGCTAAAAGTGCATTGCCATTTTATAGAATGTACAACATATTGTTCCTTGACTCATAGGTTATACAATTGTGGCGGACTCTATACTTTAAAATTATATCTCTCCATCTTCAATTTAATTCTGAGAAAGAAGTCATATTACGTTCTTCTGATATATATTTGCGGAAGCGTAACCACTATTATTCTTGTTACGAGGACATCCCATTCCCAATTCTTTATTAAAAGCTTATGAAACAGTACCACGATCTTCTACAGCATATACTCGATACGGGGACTTCTAAAGAAGACCGCACTGGAACCGGGACGCTTTCCTGTTTTGGGTATCAGATGCGATTCGACCTGAGTGATGGTTTTCCAGTGCTTACGACTAAAAAGTTACATCTAAAGTCCATCATACATGAATTGTTATGGTTTCTAAATGGCGATACGAATGTAAAGTACCTTCAGGATAATGGGGTGAGAATCTGGAATGAGTGGGCCGATGAAAATGGTGATTTAGGCCCGGTATATGGAAAGCAATGGAGGAGATGGGAGTCCCCAGATGGCAAAATTGTAGACCAGATTGATCGTGCGGTAAACCTGATTAAGAATAACCCGGATTCTAGAAGAATCATAGTGAATGCGTGGAACGTAGGAGAATTAGATGAAATGGCTCTGACACCTTGCCACTGTCTATTCCAGTTTTATGTAGCAGATGGAAAATTATCTTGCTTGTTGTACCAGCGTTCTGCAGATACCTTCTTAGGTGTTCCATTTAATATCGCTTCATATGCGTTGTTGACCATGATGATGGCTCAGATTTCTGGGCTTGAAGCTGGAGAGTTCATCCACTCATTTGGAGATGTACACCTTTATAATAACCACTTAGAACAAACCCACTTGTTGTTAACCAGGACGCCTAAGGCCCTGCCGAAAATGCAGATCAATCCCGATGTAAAATCTATTTATGATTTTAAGTTTGAAGATTTCACCCTTGTAGGATATGATCCTATGCCACACATTAAAGCAGCCGTTTCTATATGAAAGATATAATCTACTTGTTGTTCTTATTGTTGATCATATCGTGTAAGGATAAGAAGCAAGACGAGATTGTAATAGAAGATCCTACTCCTCCTGTAAGTACTGAAATCTTTCAGATTTATATGGTCACGGTTGACAACTTAAGATTGCGTGTGGATCAAGATAAAAATTCTGAAGTGCTAGAGAAGTTGTCAGAATCTAGTCTGATGTATTCTTCCGGAGGAGAATCCCTTAAGAGAGATACCATCACCCTCAGAGGCATAGAATGGATACAACCTTTCAAGCACATATGGAATAAAGATAAAAGCGTAGAAGGCTGGTCTTACGGTGGGGGCTTGCTTAAGATATATCAATCTGGAGAAGCAGATCCATTCACTGAGCGGTTCGAGGCAATTCCTTCTTCACTATCTAGCATCAACGTAAAGGAAGCAGATGCACCTATACGTATAATAGCAGTGGTCGATCGATTTATAAGTTCTGATCCTCAGTGGAACAGTGCGTTGTATCTTATGGCAAGAAATTATTACAAAATGATTCCTTCCATTGATGAAATTCAGTTACCACCCGACTGGGATATGGAGGATTATAAAGAGATAAGAAAAGAAACTTTTTTTTACAGTAAATATCCGTTTTCTGAAGAGTTGAATCGTCGAGGATTCAAGATTGCGAGTAGTGAAGGTACATTGTCTGCGCAACCTGATTTCTCTCTATTAAACAATCGATTTAAAGGCAAGGTCGATGCAGATATAGAGAAGTTCTTAACCATAGAGACGATGTATTCTGGTAAGCAGATTCTAGATGATGCCTCTATAGTTGTTCCTCTAGAGAATTTAGTTGATGTATGTGTCGCCTTTGATTCATATCAGAAAGAAGGGAGCACCCTTATAGATATGAACCATGATGTCCCTTATGACATGCTGATGGGTCTGTTGCAGAATGGGGTAGACAATGATCCCGCTATGACACCAGATGGTACTGTATCTCCTCGCTTCTCTAAGGCATGGAAGTATGCAGCAGATAATTATCCAGATTCAAGGATCGGCGAAATGACTCGCATCTGGCTTGCAGAAAAGTCGTAACCCTAGTTTCTCAATCGAGCTTTCATTGATTCGAAGTAACTCGTGTAGCCTAGAGATTTAGGATTCTGAATAACGAACACAGATCCTGTTCCTTTAATATTAACCAGGGTATCTTCTATTACAGAAAAATCATCGGTGTTTATATCCTTGCCATTCACTTGCAAGTTTCCGTCAAGAATATAGATAGATGTAATGGTGCCTGACTCTGTATCTATCTGAGCGTCTCCCGCTACATCCCATTTTTCAATAATAACATCAGAGTCTAATTCCATGATGCCTTCTTTTCCTGCATAAGTAGTCTTAGTTACATTGTCAGAAGTGTGCGCTTTAAAATCAGATCCAGGATAATCGGTATAGCTAGCTTCCTTAGACAAAGATTGTGACAGGTTAGGATCTAGCCAGATCTGAAACATCCGACTGTTTTCTCCCATGTGTTCAGCGTGGCTTATCCCATTTCCAGATCTGATAATCTGCACATCACCTGCGTGTAACTCTTTCCATTCATTGTGCTTTGTATCGAAGTGCCGAATAGTTCCTTCTAGGACGAATGACATGATCTCAAAACCTTGGTGGGGATGAAGACCGATGGTGCTATCAACTTTTGCTATGGCATTGGCCCAGTAAAATAAGTTAGAGTATGGTTTTAACTCACCGCCATCACTCGGAAATCCCAGCGGCTTATTTTCAATTATCTCACCATTGTTAAAGGCTCCATATGCTTGTTCGTCTTTTTTATAAACTTTCATCATGATTCTACGCTTTAAATTCTTACAATCGAGTAACAAGAAACCATGAAATTAGTTTTAAAATGGATCCTTTGTAGAAATAAAATGATGTTTTTGTGACAAGGAATATTTTCGTTTTCAATGGAATTGAAAAATTAGTTTACTTTTTTAGAATTTATTTTTTCGGCTATTATTAATGATGAAAAATTAAATTTACATTATGCAAAATTGTTATATGTAATTTATTTAAAAAGAGATGATTAAGTATGTTTGTATCATTCGTTTTGAAGTCGAAACATGTCGTTTTTTCTCAAGGATAAATAGATGTTATTTTATTCTTTTTGCAAGAAAATTATTTTTCACACCCAACCATTTTTCAACCTCGATTCGTACCTATAGGTGAAGGTTGCAACTTTCATTTTTTCACAATCATTTTATTGTTCACACACTAAAATTCATTAAAAATGAAAGCGTTAAACTATGTTATTATTGCAACATTATTCACATTCATATTAGCTTCTTGCTCACAAGAAGAACCCCTTAATACAGTCATAGTCGATGACACCACAATCGTTGAACCAGGAGGAGAAACTTCTCCTTGTGGAACACCATCACTGAGTGATCAAGTCTGTGAAGTCGGGGTTACCGATGACCTTTACAGCTTTGCCACTTGTACAGATGATTATTATGATGATAGTAAGATTCCAGCATTTGAATATGAAGGAGAAATCTATGAGTATGAGCCTATGCAAGAAGGTGAAGAAGCTATACTGGCACTAGCTAGTGTATATTTTCAATCTGGCCTTAATAACTTAAGCATCGATGCCGTTCCTGTAGGCCGCGATTTAGTCAATGTTAGAGGCTTCTGGGAAAAACTTTATAAGTGCGTAGTTAAGGCCGTAGGAGTAGAAGATGCAAAAAAATTATTTAAGCATCTTAGAGATGGAACATTAACTAAGAAAAGAGCTTGGAGAATTGCTAAGCGATTTATTAAAACGAAGTTTGGTCCATGGGGAGCAGCAGTCACGATCTGTGAATTAGCACTGTGTATGGCTTAAGATTTTAGACATTCAAGAAGTGTGAGGGCTGGGCTATGCAATAATTACATAGTAATGGCTCGGTCCTCTACTTATCGTTACTGAGAAAATAGTCCAGGATAAAATCAGAATGGATAATCGCTGATTCTTACATTGAAATAAAGATTTCAATGAGATTGATCATGCTGCATCGACCTTAATATTGCGATTGTGAAAAAATCATTTTCGATGCATACTTATCCTATCAGATTCATCTTTTTCTGGACAGAAAAATCAAGAAACAATTCATTGTTATTCTATACAATTCACCTCTAGAAGAAAGGTAAATCACTCCTCTTCAGAGACATATTACTACACTATAAAACAAGATGAATCCATCCATTAATGCTCACTACATTAGAAGAAAGACTATATAACTTCTGTCAAGAATAAAGTTTCATTGGTAGAAATA
>CALIQO010000256.1 GCA_938044055.1 uncultured Saprospiraceae bacterium | reverse complement strand
TCTTCATAAGCTGGCACATATACCTTCTCGGAAGTAAAAGACATGAGTACTAGTGGAAGACTGACTCCTGCTGCAATACAGAATGACATCGTCCAGGAAAGAACTCTATTCTTTAGATTCATAATCATAATTCTATTTTTAATGGTGGAATAATCAATTCTTGAAACCATAGCCGGAGATGGAGTGCTCCATTGCTTGAAGAGAAGCCTGAGATACTTTTCTTTTATATTTGTGTCACTGACAATTATATCATCAACTATAAATTCGTGGTTGTTTTTTATGCACTTAATATACATTCTTGAAAGTGGAGAAAACCATAAGACGACAGCAACCAGCTCGCCAATGATAACATCTATAGTATGGAACTGTCGCAAGTGAATTTCTTCATGCTGGATAATCAAGTCTTTATCTTCTTCATAGGTGTCACCTATGTCTGAAAGGTATATTGATGGCCAGAAAGAAAAAGGAACGAAGCCTATCGGTAATCTGAAAATCTTATAGCCATATGGAGAAACTCCTATGGGATCGTTTTTCAGTTTTAGAATTCTTATAACCTTATATATGAATAAGGTAGAAAGAAAGAATAGTGCAACTACATATATATTAAAGAGGGTGAAAAAGTTGTTTTCATTATTTGATACTGGTTCTTCAGAAGGAGAAAAATAGAAATCTGCGATAGGGACATACTCTATATAGCTAAGGATGGGAATTTCTATCCATGGAACCAACATCATAGCCAGTAAGCCTGTGAGTAAGAAACCTCTATTAAAATTAAAGGAGGTATACTTCGATAAGACTCCTTTATATACACACCAGAATAAAATCTGGATACCTATTGCTTTTATAATCAGCTCCATCTTACTTATCTCTTATTTTGCGCTCAATAAGGGCTTTTAAATCTTCTAGTTCTTGCTTGTTCATCTTGCTTTCTTCTGCGAAAAAAGAAGCAAAAGCAACATCGCTGCCCCCGAAAAAATTATTAACCATTTCCTTCATTTTTCCCTTGAAGTATTTATTCTTCTTGATTAAAGGAAAGTATTCTCGTGAATTACCATACAACTTAAAATCAACATATCCTTTTACTTGAATTCTTTTCAATAAGGTTGCGACTGTAGAGGCCGCAGGCTTAGGCTCAGGATAAGACAGAAGGATTTCCTTCATAAAAATCCTTTTCTTACTCCAGATGATTTCCATCAATTGTTCTTCTGCCGGCGATAACTTTAACTGCATAGGTGTTATATTAATTGTATTCTACAAATGTAGAATGTTTTCTTCGTTTGTACAAGTATTTCTACAATATTTTTAAGATGCATCACTTCTCTCTTGTGGTGTGCAGGTGTATATTTTTCTCAGAAACTATTCTGCAAGTAACTATCCATAAACGATTTGATTAATAGTTGTAAATCAGATTATGGATACTCCTGTTCATATTTTATCATGCAAACGAGTGCCTACATTTTTAATGAAATATAGATAAGTCAATCTTGGGAAGATTATAGAATCGGGAAAATAAAAAATTACGCAAGCGTTACCCAGCAGTAACTAAGTCAAAAGTAAATAAGTAAGATACATCCATTATGGATTAACTTATCCTGCCCACCCTTCTCTATCAAGACTCCGATAATTAATTGCTTCAGCCAGATGTTCCATTTTAATGGATTCGCTTCCCGCAAGATCAGCCACTGTCCGAGCTACTTTAAGAATACGGTCATAGGCACGTGCAGACAATTGCAGGCGCTCCATTGCTGTCTTCAGCAAGATGGTACCTTGCTTATCTATTTCACAGATCTCCCGGACCATCCGACTGGTCATATGTGCATTGCTGTAGATGTCTTTTACTTCTTTAAACCTGGCATCCTGGATTTCTCTTGCTACAATAACGCGCTTGACAATTTCTTCACTCCTTTCAGATTTAAATTCTCTAGAAGAGAGTTCGTCATAAGACACAGGAGTTACTTCTACATGGAGATCGATTCTATCGAGTAGTGGACCAGAGATTTTATTGAGGTATTTTTTTACTATTCCTGGACCGCAGACACACTCTTTATCAGTATGGTTGTAAAAACCACAAGGGCATGGATTCATAGAAGCAACCAACATAAACGAAGCTGGATAATCCACGGAGATTCTAGCTCGCGAGATGGTAACCTTTCTTTCTTCCATCGGTTGCCTTAAAACTTCTAACACTGAGCGCTTAAATTCTGGCAACTCATCTAGGAAGAGGACTCCATTGTGCGCAAGAGATATTTCACCAGGATTCGGATTAGAGCCGCCGCCTACAAGTGCGACATCACTTATGGTGTGGTGTGGCGATCGAAAAGGTCGCTCTGTAACCAAGGAAGAACCTGAATCGAGCATACCTGCAACAGAATGGATCTTCGTTGTATCAAGTGCTTCGTGTAGGTTGAGCGGTGGAAGAATGGTAGGCAATCTTCTGGCAAGCATGGTTTTTCCAGCACCAGGAGGTCCTATAAGTATCAAGTTGTGTCCCCCAGCTGCAGAAATCTCAAGAGCACGCTTTATATTCTCCTGTCCTTTAACATCTGAAAAATCTGCACTGTACTTATTCCCAGTCTCGACGAATTCATCTCTGGTGTCATACTGCATGGGTTGCAAGTCGAGTGTTCCGTTCATAAATTCTACAGCCTCGGTAAGATGCTGGATGGGATATACAGGTAGATCATTGACAATAGCTGCTTCCCTTGCATTCTCCTTAGGCACAAGAATTCCTTTAAACTTTTCTTTCCTCGCTTGTATGGCAATCGGTAGCGCCCCCTTAATCGGGCGCAAGTCTCCGTTGAGTGCAAGCTCTCCCATCATCATGTAGGATTCCATCTTCTCACTATCGATCTGTCCGGTGCTTGCAAGTATGCCCAGCGCAATCGGCAAGTCATAGGCAGCCCCTTCTTTTCTGATATCGGCTGGAGCAAGATTGATTACAAGCTTGAGGCGCAACATCTTAAATCCTATATTCTTAATAGCAGCTTCTACTCGCTGAAAGCCTTCCTTCACAGCACTATCAGGTAGACCTACGAGGTGAAAGAAGTTTTTCCCAGTCTGGACATTGCCACCGGCATTGACCTCAACCGTAATTGTCGTTGCCTCGACACCATGAACAGCAGCAGCATAAGTTTTGGCAAGCATATTGTTATAATTCAGTTAAAGAGAAAAAATATTTTCAGTATTCCTTTGTGAATAGATCTAAATATATTTAAAATTGTGTCAGAAATGAAAAGCATAAAAAGAAATATGATGTGTTGCTGTTGTTGTAGAACTTCTACGACGCGGTAAATACGTATATATTTCTATAAAATATATTAGGTCTTTCCGGTCATTCTGGAAAGACCTTTTTTAATTTTAACAGGTTGAGTTACAATTTATGAAAAACGCGAAAAGCATATTTATTAACACTACAATGACAAGCACTTCTTGCTGTTGTTGCTGCTGTATGATGGCTTATCGTGCTGTTCTCATAAGTTGACCTAGTTATATAATTATAAATAGTGAAGCCTTCTGAGAATTCGTTTTCAGAAGGCTTTTTTATTCATTAGAATTAAAATTTCTTTATTCATAGAAGTGTAAATACAAACCACTTCAATATCAAAATCAAGAAAATGCAGGACTTGCAATTAACAGAAAGAAACATCAAGGAAGAAGATCGGATCGACATACTCGAACTTCAATCTCGGATCAAAGGATTCAAGACCGGCCAGGAAGATGAAGAAAAATTCAAACTCTACAGACTCACCCGAGGAGTCTATGGTCAGCGACAGTTAGGCGTGCAGATGTTCCGATTGAAAATTCCTTCTGGCAAGATCACTGCATCCCAGTTAGCAGGAGTAGCTGATATATCAGATGCTTTTGCTACTGGTAATCTTCACTTGACGACACGACAGAATATCCAGCTTCATTATGTCAAGCTGGATGACTCTCCAGAAGTGTGGGCACAGTTATCAGAAATAGGAATGACCGCTAGAGAAGCCTGTGGAAATACAGTAAGAAACATAACCGCAAGTCCTGCTGCTGGTATTGACCCAGATGAAGCATTCGATGTAACGCCATATGTGGATGCTGTCTTCAATTACTTTTTAAGAAATCCCATCTGTCAAGAGATGGGCAGAAAAATAAAACCAGCTTTTTCATCAAGTAGCAAGGATACGGCATACACCTACTTCAGTGACTTCGGCCTTACTCCAGAAATAAGAGATGGGGTACGTGGATTTAAGTTTGTAGTCGGCGGCGGTCTAGGAGCCCTAGCAATTCCCGCGCAAGAAGCATTCGATTTTATTCCAGCGGATGAAGTGATTCCGTTTATTGAAGCAAGTTTAAGGGTTTTCGATCGATATGGAGAAAGGGAGAAAAGACAGAAAGCAAGGATGAAATTCTTGCTTAAGGATATGGGTCTCGAAAAATGGATGAGCTTGGTACAGGAAGAATTATCTTCTCTTGAAAAGCAATCTATCCCGATAATTGTAGAAGATAAATTACCAGAAATTCCTGAAGATATATATCCAGTAGAAGATGATAAGGTTGATGATGTTGCTTTCGCCAAATGGGTTCTTACCAATACATTCACTCAGAAGCAGAGCGCCTATCGAGGTGTTTATGTCAAGGTAAGACTCGGAGATATACATGCTGATACTGCTCGCAAGTTGGCTGTTGTAATTAAAAAATACGCTGCCGATGATGTACGGATTACCATCAACCAAAACCTCCTCCTCCGCTTCGTGAAACCGGAAAACTTAAAAGCTCTATTCATAGATCTACAAGCCATCAATCTAGCAGATTATGGTTACGATACCATAGCAGATATAACAGCTTGCCCCGGAACTGATACTTGTAATCTAGGCGTGACGAATAGTACAGGATTAGCTGTCACTCTAGAAGAAAGATTGAGAAAAGAACACCCTTCCTTACTTATGGAGAAAGGGATCGATATCAAGATAAGTGGTTGCATGAATGCTTGTGGACAACACATGGCATCGGGCATAGGTTTTCACGGAAGTTCCATCAAGCATGCCGATGGTGTCATCCCAGCGATGCAAGTAGTCGTCGGCGGAGGTATCGACAGCGATGGCCTCGGACATATGGGGGACAAAGTAATTAAGTTGCCTACGAAAAGAATTCCGACAGCTGTCAATGCACTACTTCAGGATTATGAAGAAAACAGAAATCTGGGTGAAGAATATATTCACTATTGTAAAAGACAAGGAAAGCGGTATTTCTATGCCGTATTAAAACCACTGGCTGACGTGACCGGAATCGAGAAAGAGGATTTTATGGACTGGGGCCAAGAACACCTATACAACCAGGCCATCGGAGTCGGAGAATGCGCAGGAGTAATTCTAGATGTTGTAGGAACCATTCTGAAAGATGCGGAACAGAAACTAGACTGGGCAAGTAAATCGGTTGAAAGAAAAGCTTACAACGATGCAATCTATCATACGTACAGTGCCTTTGTAATTAGTGCCAAAGCTGTCCTACTAGGTGAAGATATTAAGTGCAATACCCACATTAAAATCTTAAATGATTTTCAAGAAAACATAATTGAAAAAGGATTGATAACCTATGATGGCGCTTTCACGGAAGAAGTATTAGAGATGAAAAAGAAAAAACCCAGTCAGGCATTCGCAACAGAATATTTGGCGAAAGCCAGAACATTCTATGACTCAGTTCTCAACTATAGATCGTTGAGTGCTCAACCTAACAAACCTGTAATAGAAAGTTACTACAAAGCATAAGAAGATGAATCAGAAAAAAGGAAAAGTGTGGCTCGTAGGTGCAGGTCCAGGATCTGTAGACTTGATAACTGTGCGGGGATTGAAAATCATTCAGAAAGCAGATGTCATTCTATACGATGCGCTGGTCAATAAAGAATTGCTGAAAGAAGCTACAGAAACATGTGCCTTAATCTATGTGGGCAAGCGTGCAGGAAAACATAAATATTCTCAAGAAGGCATACATAAGTTACTGGTTGAAGCTTCCGCCAAATATAAAAATGTAGTACGACTGAAGGGTGGTGATCCATTCGTATTCGGAAGGGGGCATGAGGAACTTGTGCATCTACAAGAAGTCGGAATAGAAGTAGAAGTTGTACCAGGAATATCTAGCGCCACTTCACTTCCATTGTTGCAATCTGTGCCCTTGACAAGAAGAGGTGTTGCCGATAGTTTCTGGGTAATCACTGGAACCACAACAGAGAAAAAATTATCCGGTGACATCTATAAAGCTGTAGAAACAGATACGACCCTTGTCATCCTGATGGGCATAAGAAAAATTCCACAGATTGCAGAGCTGCTTCTTACTTCCGGAAAAGGAAATATACCGATGATGATCATCCAGAATGGAAGCAGACAAGACGAGAAAGTACTGATAACTGACGCAGAAAATGTAGTTGACGATGTAAGAAAATCTAAAATCGGATCACCTGGAATTATCGTCATCGGATCTGTTGTATCTCTTCATCCTGCTTTTACAGAGAATAAAATAAAAGCCTTATGTCGAGCATAAAACAGAACAACCTCTACCCTGTATTTTTCAGACTAGATAAAGTCAAGATGCTAATCGTAGGTGCAGGTGAAGTCGGAGAAGAAAAATTACGTTTTATACTTAAGAGCAGTCCCGACGCACAAGTCACTATCGTTGCTACATGGGTCGGAAAAGACGTGCAGGCAATTATCAATGGTAGAGAAAAAGAAACACAAGTTATCCTCAGAGAAGTCAGGGAATCAGACGTTGTGGATTACGATCTGATTGTTGCTGCAACCAACTTTCCAGTTGTAAATCAGCAAGTTTATCGCTGGGCTAAATCCCATGGTAAGATTATCAATGTAGCCGATACACCTGATATGTGCGACTTCTATATGGGTTCAATTGTAACCAGAGGAAACTTGAAAATTGCAATTTCTACCAATGGAAAATCACCGACTTTTTCAAAAAGATTCCGACAAGTACTGGAATCAATCTTGCCACCAGAGACGGATGACTTATTGACACACTTAGAAATTTTACGGGATCGTATGAAAGGCAACTTCGAAGCGAAAGTTAAGCAATTGAACGAACTTACTAAATCATTGATCACTGGGTAAGTCTATACCGAAGTCTCTGTCTTCTAATAAAAGAAAGGATAAGGATTATGAGATTGACTATAAGTCATTGAATAAATCTTATGCTAAACTCAGCTTCAGAGAACGTCTGGAAAAATTGTACAAGCAATTTCCACAAGAAGACATCTTATTTACTTCATCTTTCGGAACGAGGTCGGCATTTTTAATCCGCATCGTACAAGAAATAAATCCGGCGCAAGTAATCAAGTTTATCGATACAACATATCACTTTCCTGAGACGCTCGCTTATAAAGAAGAGCTGACGGAAAAATACAATCTAAAAGTAGAACATGTATATCCTGACCCGATACAGAATAAATTAACAACAGATGAAAGCTGGTGGATTGATCACCCTAATATGTGCTGTACAGTCAACAAGATTGCCCCACTAGATTCAGTAGTCGGAAAATATAAAATCTGGATATCCGGATTGTTGCACTTCCAGACTTCACATCGATCTCGACTAAGGGTATGGGAAGAAAATGGAGATATAGCTAAGTTCCATCCTATCATAGATATGCCAGAAGGAGAGTTCTTATACCACAAAGGAAAGTGGAATCTACCCGCACATCCACTTGAAGCTCAAGGCTATCATTCTGTAGGATGTAGCCATTGTACCAGGCCTGGACAGAAGCGTGCTGGACGCTGGACTTCTAAAGGAAAAACGGAATGTGGATTGCACACCAGTTTTTATTATAAAAAGAAATAGTCTCTACGACACTTTAATATCACTATTCAAACTTATTTTTGCATTATGATACAGACAGATATACTTATAATCGGAGCAGGGCCATGTGGTCTATTTACCGTATTCGAGGCTGGATTGCTGAAGCTCCGCTGTCATCTGGTAGACGCCCTTCCTCAACCTGGTGGGCAGCTAAGTGAGATCTATCCTAAGAAACCAATCTATGATATTCCAGGTTATCCCAGCATTCTTGCTGGAGAACTGGTAGATAATCTCATGGAGCAGATCGAACCTTTCAAGCCAGGATTCACTCTAGGAGAAAGAGCAGAGACTGTAGAAAAAGTAGGTGATAAAATGTACCGCTTGACTACTTCGCGTGGTACACAGATAGAAGCGCCTGTAATCTGCATAGCAGGAGGACTGGGTTGTTTCGAACCGCGTAAACCTCCTATAGAAGGAATTGAAAAGTATGAAGACAAAGGGGTAGACTATATCATCCGTGATCCAGAAGTCTATAAAGGAAAAAAATTATTGATTGCCGGTGGTGGAGATTCTGCGCTCGACTGGACAATATTTTTAAGTGACATAGCCGATGAGGTAACACTCATACACAGGAGAACTTCGTTCCGAGGTGCACTAGACAGTGTAGAGAAAGTGATGGATCTTGCTAAGGATAAGAAAGTAAATCTCATCACTGAAGCTCAAGCCATAGGTCTGAATGGCAATGGCGTACTCAAGGAAGTTGTGGTTAAAACGAAAGCACACGGAGAGATAACACAATCGGTAGATAATTTTATTCCATTGTTCGGACTTTCTCCGAAACTCGGCCCTATTGCAGACTGGGGACTTACCATAGATAAGAATGCCATAGAAGTAGATACGCGAGATTACAGTACTGGAGTACCGGGAATCTATGCCATCGGTGACATCAATACCTATCCAGGAAAACTAAAATTAATCCTCTGTGGATTCCATGAGGGAACTCTTATGGTACAATCTGCCTTTAAGTACATAAATCCAGATCAGAAGTTAAGCTTTAAGTATACGACTGTTGCTGGAGTAAATGGATTCGAATCATAGAGAAGAATGGATGATGATATAATAACCCTTACGGTTGTAGATCGAGAGGGAGAAAACCACGAATTAGAGGCTCCTACCGATATGGCCATGAACCTGATGGAAGTGTGTCGCTCTTATGAACTTCCTGTAGAAGGGACGTGCGGCGGTATGGCTTTATGCGCATCCTGCCATTGTTATGTACTAACTGATCACGAACTCAGTGAGCCTTCAGAAGATGAAGAAGACATGCTGGATCAAGCCTTCTTCGTGGAAGATAATTCTAGACTGAGTTGTCAGATAAGAATCTCTAAGGAACTTGATGGAATCAAGGTAAAGCTGGCTCCGGTGGGGGATTGAGCATAATTATACTAAAAGCTATTGATGTTTACTCCGCAATTTTATCTGATCGAAAAATGTATTGGGCTTAAAAAGATATGGAAGGTTTGATGCAAGCAATTCATCCTTTCTTGCATAAACTATCTCGGACCCTTACCTATTTTCTCCATCGCCGCATTTAACACTACTTCATTTCTATCCTTAAAATTTAGTGGAGTAAGTGGGACAGTAATATCTAAAAGTAAGGGACTCCCTTGAAGGTGGTTGCCCTCATCATCTATGGAACGAGAAAAAGGAATGTCGCACTCCAGCAATAGTGAACCTGCAACTTCGTAATCCTCCTTAGGGTTCTTGACATACTTCTTCTGAATGTTTCCTTCCTTATCGATATAGAAAATCACTTTAAGTACAGAATAGGTTAAGTCGGCACATTGTGGCTGACCGACTATACGCGCACGACCATACTTCTGTAGCCGATATGCGAAATCGTCACCAGAACTGGCTGTGCCTTCGTTGACAAGGACAGATATACTTTTCCAATTATTTCTGGCTGATGGATTGGGACGAATAGGAACAAGGGCGCAAGAATCTGATCCTCGGCAGAAGTCACCGATGGCAGGAAAGAAGGCACCTTCCTCAATTTTTTCGTACATGCCATTCTGCTTAAGTCCTTGATACCAGTTCTCGGTTTTTTCAGAACCATAGAATAAATAGTTCCTAAGTTCTGGGTCATCAAGAATGGTTGTTTTACGAAATTGAACCGCTAGATCCATAAATGCTTCTGGGCACAATTCTGCTACAAACCGACTGTTCTCATTTCCTCCAGGATTGTCTTGTAGGTCTATGATTAGATGTTCCGTTTTTTCCTTGATGGAAACGAGCCCCTTGCGCAGAAGTTGTATATCACTGCACTGGGTAGAATCCGCAGCTTCTTCTGAACATCTCAATCCTCCATCACTTCCCTTAGTGTAAACAAAGTCTTTAATTTTTACAAGTGCTATATTATCTTTCTGGAGGAGTGCCACCTTGTATCCTGTTTCAACTACAGTCCAGTCATCTAGATAATCTTCGATTTCAATGGACTTAATAATTTCAGCGTATCTATCTCTGGTGGAAGTGGTATCGTAATGTAGCTTTACTTCTTTACCATTTTCTAGTGTAAAACCAGATAGAGAATCACGACCAACGATCAATCTGTTTCTCTCGATATCCGAAATAAATCTTCCAGCACAATATGATTTATTGCCACCTCTACATCTGAGATCTGAATAACTTTCAAACAAACTGTCAATAGCCACTCCATTGATTAGGTCAATCTTATCGCCACTTTCCATTTCGAAAAAGTGGAATCCAGGATATGTAAATCCGAGCTCTTGTTTACTTTTCCAATTCACGGATGGTAACTCATCCATAGGATAGAGAAACTGGTATCGGGAATGTAAGTTGACATATCCTGAAAAGAAAAGATCAAGTGCTTTTTTTAATTCCTGTGCATTCTCAGCTTCTAGTATCGCCGCTTTTCTAAGAGAAATAAAACCTTTCCAGTTGGTTTTCTTAGTAATGTTTCTCGTATGGATGGCCTCTGCATCGAGGGTTTCAATTTCACTAACCAACATATTAAAAAGTTCAGATCGCTGGTCTAGATTCAGAAAAGGGGATTGACACCCGATGGGCAATTGGCAACTTAATAAACATACAATAAATAGAATAAGATTATTCTGTTTCATACCGTGACATTTAATAGGTGGTTTAGGTATTTCTAAAAGTCAAGGTGTGTGCCAAGAATTTTCAAAGTGAATTACAAGGGATTATATATTATCAATTAAAACATATTGTGCGGTAATGAACATAATTGCGCGATATTGCTCACGAATTATTATCGGTCTACTTTTTTAATGTATACCATCAATAATATATTTTGCGATGAAATAAAATAAAGATGTTAAAAACCTGACAGGCACGTCTACAAGAAACCATCTCAATGATCAGAAAAAATGAACATATGAAAACTGTATTAACCTATCTGCTAATTCTTCTTTTAGGTCAGATTGTCATGGGGCAAGAAAACCAGAAAATAAAAGGCCCCGTCATTCTAGGTTACGGCGATACATGGGTAATCGATTCCTCTGAATTGAAGCTTGATCCTAATCTAAAATATCATCTGATTTTTGATCTCTATAAAAAACCAGAGGACGCATCGAAAGTTAACGCCTCTATAAATACACTTGCAAGATTTATCAACATGCATGTCAATGCGGGAGTGGGTATAGAAAAGATTAAGGTTGTTGCCGTGATTCATGGAACTGCAGGAAACGACATGATGCAGGATGAATTTCATTATAAAAAGTATGGCGTAAACAACCCCAATGCTGAGTTGATTAAAAAACTAAGTGCAGCTGGAGTTGAGTTTTATCTGTGTGGTCAGACGATGCATTCAAGAGGATTAGACAGAAACCTCTTGCTTCCAGAAGTTAAGGTTGCCTTATCTGCAATGACCGTTATCTATGCGCACACTTCTAAAGGATATACATTGATTAAGTTTTAAGATTGAAATGATCAATCATGACCACTATAGATCCTATTGATTTACAATTCGCCAAACTGAAATACTACTCATAATAAATAAAAGATAAAACATATCTCATGAATGTCAATCGAAGTCCAATATAACATATGCACACAATGGTTGATGCAATGTGTTTGTTTAAGTC
>CALIQO010000255.1 GCA_938044055.1 uncultured Saprospiraceae bacterium | reverse complement strand
AAATGGCTAAAAAACTTGATTCTTGTAATTATACAGCTTAGATATTCTATTTCTTTGATCCTCTCTAACTTTTATAAAATCTAGATTGCTTTCTGAGAATTTATTAGTTAAGTGTTGTTCAGAAAATGAATTTAAAGGATTACAAGTGCATGATCCTCTAAGTAGGGTTTTTATGTAGCTGTGTGGTTGAATAAAATATTTATTCAGTCCATTTTCCTTTAAATTGAGTCTTTCGTCTCCACCAGAAAGTAATAACTCCTCAATGCTTCTCTTCATTTAAAAGGTAAATTGTTTTTTAAAATTTTCTAATTCTAATTTTAAATTGTCACTGTACCCAGAAATCGGATTCACCTTAAGAGACCTTCTGGGAAGGTGATTGTTAATATGATATGTTTCTAGAGACGGATAAATTTCTTTTACAATTTCTGCTATATTGTTTAAAGAATAGTTATCAGTTACAGCATTTTCGATTTTGTTTTCTTCGAGATTGAGTAGATGATTTACAAGTACATCACCGATTGTATTGATGTTGATAAAACCCCTATATTGATTTCCGCTTCCTTCTATATTTATGCGGTTATAGTATTGAGCTTCAAACATGAATTTATTAACCACAGAATTGATTCTTAAACAAGGATTATGGCCATATATGTTTCCAGATCTGATTATAGAAAACGATGATTTTTTAATTCTTCGTATTTGTGATTCGCCTTTTAGTTTAGATATGGCGTAAGCAGAATTAGGAATTGTGGGACTAGTTTCGTCTAAGAGTTCTTCACTGTTTCCATAAACAGAAATAGTGCTTAGATAAATTACCTTTATGACTGTAGATGTCTTTTCTATTGAATTGACGAGCGTTGATGTTCCCCAGTTATTAGTGTTTTCAAAACTATTTACTTCTATAAGTTCACTAGAATTGTTTACTCTAGCGGCAAGGTGATATACTATGTCGACGCCGTCAAGAAATAAGTCTAAATTATAATTGTCAAGAATGTTCGCTTTTGCAAATGTTACTTCGAAATCTAAGTTTAATCGAGTGAAGAAAAGGTTTGTGTTTTTAGATAAAATATCTATTATTATCACTTTAGAGATAGACTTGCCATGCTTTTTATTTAGAGACTTTAATAAGCTAAAACCTACGTATCCGGCACCACCAGTAATTAATATTGTCATGACTTTATATTATGTTTAAACCGCATTCTTCTTTCTGACTTCCGCTCCATCTTCTGTCAGAGCGTGAGCTGCCTGGGTTGGTGCAAGGGCTACAACCTATACTGAAGTATCCATGTTTTTCTAAAGGATGTTCTGGAAGGCTGTATAGTTTTCGATATTGAAAAACATCTTTATTTGTCCATTCTAGGATAGGGTGGTATCTTAATGTGTTGTTTTGGCCTACCATTATTTTTGAAAACGTTCTCCTATTGTTGTTTTGGTTTTTCCTTACACCTGATATCCAAACGTCGTGTTGAGAGGCGATTGGTTCAATTGGTTTTACCTTATTTATGTCACAACATCTATCAGGTTGTCGGCAGAAAAGAAATTTACCATTACTATCTTGTTGATGTAATTTAGATGTTTTGCTTTCAACTTTATATACTTTAATTTTTAGTAGCTTTTCAATATGATTGACGAAACTATATGTTTCTGGGAAATGGAATCCGGTATCAATAAAGTATACTTTTATCAGACTATCTATTTTTGACAATGCGTGTAATAGGGGTATGCTATGTGTCTGAAAACTGGATGAAACAAAGTATTTTTTATTGTTGGCTTGAAAATCCTCTATATCGAGTCTCATTTCATTGGACCAAGTTCTATAATCTATCATTAGGGTAATTTATAGCTAGTAATTTTTTGTGTTTAATAAGATCTTCATGTGAATATCTTTCTTTAATTACTTTAGCAGGGACACCTCCGACAACTGTATAAGGTGGAACATCTTTTGTAACAACAGAACCAGCGGCAACAATGCTACCTTCGTTAATTGTTACACCAGACATAATCATTGCACGATTCCCTATCCACACATCATTCTTAATTATTACTGGTTTATCGTGATGTGCTTTCTTTTCTTTTATATCATACATGTATTTACCAAGAACTTCTGTATTGTGATTGCCTCCTACTATACACACGTTGGGACCGAACATAACTTTGTCACCTATTGTAATAGTACTTAATTTCGATCGTATTCTCGCTCCAGGACCTATGTAGACATCATTACCAACTGAAATGGTCTTATAGGAAAAACTGTCAAAGGGATGAAAAACAAATCTTTCTCCATATGAATTAAACTGTCTTCGAACTATGGGTCTAGTTAATAGAACAATTAGTTTTTTTACTAGAAGAAAAAAATTGACAATCAAGCTATAAGTTTTTCATATTTATCAATAAAGGAATCGATAGAAAAAAGACTTTTACTTCTAAGAATGGAGTCTTTTATCATATTGTTATATTCATCTTTATCTAAAGCAATTAAGGCTTTTATCGCTTTTGCTAAAGAGTCTGCATCATTGTTTTTAAACAAGAAACCTGTTGTTTTGTCTTTAACAATTCTGGGGTGGTCTAAAGTAGCACTTATAATGACGGGCAGTCCACATGTCATTGCTTCACAAACAACATTAGGTAATCCTTCAATATCTGATGCAAGGATTAGTGCCTTATACTGAGAATAATAGTTGTTTATGTTTTTTGTCGGAGGTAGCCATGTCCATTGTCTGCTTAGATGATACTTTATTATTCTTGATTCCATCTGGTCCAGATAATTTTTCCTACTGTCTATTTTGAATACTTTTTGGCCTATCCAACAGATGTTTACAATAATATTTTTTTCTTTTAAGATATTAATTGCTTCTATTACTAATAGACCATTTTTAGCAGGACCAACACTTCCAACGACTAAGAGTGTGTTCTTTCTTTCAATCTTAACAGGATAGAATTGATCGTTGTCTACACAATTATATATTGTAGAAAACTTATTTTTAAGCGAGGAATATCTATTTATCCATCTTGCTCTTTCATGGTGACTGTTTGCAGTAATTAATGTGGCATGTTTATTTACCCACTTTTTTCTTATTAGCGATAGTTTCGATAGTTTATTGAAATCAGTTTTACTTCTATAAGATACTAATACCTGTGGCTTGGATTTAGAAAGCTTACTTGCTAGAGTAGCATAAAAATTAGGAGTGTCTAAGAATGAAATTATAAAATTTATGCTGTTCTTATTTATTATATTTTTGATACCTTTTATCACTTCTATCCCAAATTTACTTTTCTTTGGAATGTAGATATGATTTATTAGTTCGTGCTCTAGACGGGACTTAAAAAAGTCTTGTGGATAGTAAGTTATAAAGATGATTTTATATTTCTTTTTAGCCAATTCTCTTGCTAGAATTGTGATTTGGTTTTGAGCTCCACCTGAACCAAGATTATCAATAATGAAAAGTAGTGTCATATCTCACTTACTGTGAACAGGTGTTTCCCCGTTTTAGTTTTTGGAATTTCATCCACATATATAAATTTCATATCTACACTATTTCCAAATAGTTTTTTCATTTTTTCTTTTACATGATTTTCAGCTTGTTTTCTAGGTAGGTTATCAATAGTAATAATATATATTTCAATTGAGGAATAACTTTTTTGCCTTATTTGAAAATTTTTGATCCCTTCTATATGATTAAAAGTTAGAGTAAGATACTCACCACTTACAAATCCCCCATTTTTTAATTTGAAGTTGTTTGAGGTCCTTCCTGTGATGGATTTTAATTTGGGATATACTATACCACAAGCACATTCTTTATTTCCAGACATAATTCCTAGATCTCCAACCTTGTACCTCAAAAGGGGCATTGCAAGATTAGTAAAAGTAGTAACTAAAATTTCACCTTCTTGTTCGGGAGGCACCCATTTGCCTTGAGCATCGACTATTTCTACTAATCTTGTATCATTAAGGATATGAAGGCCGTCATGTTCTGAGCATTCTGTAGCAACTGCACCGAACTCTCTACCTCCATAGTGATTAAATATTTTAGTAGAAAACACCTTTTCAATTTTAATACGCATAAAATCAAATAACTGACCCGCTCCAGTATGAATAGGAATACCAGAAACGACTGAGAGATTATTCATTTCGGCATAGCAAGCTACTTCGTATATGGATTGTGCATAAGCTATTATAAGATCTGGTGTTTTTGTATTTAGATATGAGAGAAAATATTCAATGGAATCTTCTGTTAACTTAGCACTATTAAAAACTTTACTATTATTAAGTATGTCTACTATTTTTCCTTTAAGGTTGTTATTGTTACCATATAAGTCTCTAGTTGCGCCCCATAATATTACTGTACTACAATAAGGATCTTTAGTTCTTATAAATTTTATAAATGCGAATAGGCCGGCACCATCTTGTCCATAGTTCTTATCTTGGATTACTTTTATAGGTTCTCCGGTGGAGCCACCAGAAGTATTTATTCTAACATCTTTTTTCTTATA
>CALIQO010000254.1 GCA_938044055.1 uncultured Saprospiraceae bacterium | reverse complement strand
CCACATGATGGCAGGGACATCCGATTAGGGTTTCCTGGAGTCGAAGAATTTCCAGAAAATTTCGCCGAGCAGAATATCCATGGAATCTTGCGTTGAGCAATAAAATTGTCTTATTATTGAAGGGTAACTTTTATTGTAACTATGCATCCTTTCAGAAGAACATTCCTCAAGTCATTTTCCATTTTTAGTTCTTCTATAGCCCTTAATATATTAAGTGGAAAACAGGTATCGAACACAATCCAGAAGATCAGCTCCTGGATAAACCTTCCTGGTAAAAGGGCAGAATTAACCGTATTGAATGATCGACCCATCAATGCTGAAACACCAGCGCACTTACTTGATGACGACCTCACTCCCAATGATCTTTTCTTTGTCCGGAACAATGGCATACCTCCGGCTAAAGTGAATCTCGGCTCTTGGACGCTAGAGATAGGTGGTGAATCCATTATTGCACCACGAAGTTTTTCGTTGAACGCTTTAAAGAAAAACTTCGAGCATTACACGTACAACCTTGTACTGGAATGTGGAGGAAATGGTAGAAGTGAATTCAATCCACCAGCCAAAGGGAATCAATGGACGACAGGAGCTGTAGGATGTGCCGCTTGGACTGGAGTCCGACTTAAAGATGTTTTAGAAGCATGTGGCATCAAGAAAGACGCTGTATACATAGCTTACCATGGAGCAGATAGCCATCTAAGTGGTGCGCCAGATAAAGAACCTATTTCTAGAGGAGTTCCTATGGATAAGGCTTTAGAGGATGAAAGTCTTATCGCCTGGGCCATGAACGGAGAAGACCTCCCAGAATTAAATGGGTATCCATTGCGACTTGTATTCGGAGGGTGGCCTGCGTCTTGCTCAGGCAAATGGCTGAATCGCATCGATGTAAGAAACAGAGTACACGATGGCGCTAAAATGGGTGGACAATCCTACCGAGTTCCTTGCAAGCCAGTCGCCCCTGGAACAAAGGTTAAAGATGAAGACATGTGCATCATAGAGTCCATGCCAGTAAAGGCTATCATTACCTATCCTAAAACTGGAGCAATCATCAACCTTTCTGACAACCTTCCTATCAGAGGGCATGCATGGGCTGGAGATTATCAAGTCTCTAAAGTAGAAGTTTCCATTGACTATGGACAGACCTGGAATTCTTGCCAATTGAGTAAACCTTCTAATCGACTGGCTTGGCAGCGATTCGAAGCGACCGTAAAATTCCTTGAAATCGGATACCATGAAGTGTATGTAAGAGCTACAGATGAAAATGATAAATCACAACCAATGATTCTTCCTGGATGGAACCCCAAGGGCTATCTCAACAACGCTTGTCATCGAATTGCTATCCGCGTAAAGTAATTGAAACGATCGATGAGAAAAAAGTTGAAAAGAAAAGACGCTACCGACACAAGAACACTCATGTATACTTGCATGACGCTATTATCTAGAATGGTGATGGTCATTGTTTTTCTGATATTCATGTGGGGAACATTGACCGTCGTAAGTCCAGAAACAAGTGTACTTGATTTTACGCCAGACTGGTCGCGATTAGATCATACCAGAATAACGCCACCTTTACAATCTGCCTCCATGGTAGAAAACGGCATTCATTTGCCTTCTGGACTAAAGGAAGGGCCTGGTCGCAGACAAGTAGAAACTTCCTGTCTTTCATGCCACTCTTCTAAGTTAATAACGCAGAATAGTGCTACTTCAGATGGATGGGAAAGCATGATAGATTGGATGCAAGCAACGCAAGGACTACCTGCTCTAGGAGGAAATAGAAAAGTCATTGTTGACTACCTCTCAGAATATTATGCGCCGCAAGAATATAGTAGAAGAGCCCCCCTAGAGCTAGAAGAAACAGAATGGTATATTTTGAATCTGGAATAACCAAGATAAGAGAGATTGAATTTCAATTTTACAGATAAGTCTGTCGTTTATTATTTGGATATTTATCATTCAACATTGAATTGACTGGTATTGCAAAATCAAATTTTTTTCAAAGACCACGACTTCATTGAAATTATACATACTGAAAAGAATAAACACTACTTTAGTGATGCAAGCCTATACGATTACACTGGAATCTCGGAAATTAGGTAGTCATTAAAGATCAGTAACTCAAGCCATCGATGTGGTATATGAATTATAAAAAAGCTCAGAAATACAAAGCCATAAAGTGGTTAACAGCCAGCACATATGTTATCCTACTCACCATAGGTTGTGCTCCTACACCTAAGGTTGCCGGAGAATTCTCCCAAGAAGAATTTGATGATATGGCGCAATTGATGGCAGATGGGAACGCTTCAGATCTTGGTGTAAATTACCTTTCTAATCACATAGAAGAATTTTATATTTTAGATGCTAGAGAGGTTGAAGAATATGAAGTAAGCCATTTGCCTGGAGCGAAATGGATAGGCTACTCAGACTTCCATCCTAGCAGACTTGAGGACATACCCAAGGATGCAGCAATCATCACTTATTGCAGCGTCGGTTTCCGCAGCGAGCAGATTGCAGAAAAACTTGTAGAATCAGGTTACAAAAACACCTATAACTTGAAAGGATCCATCTTTCAATGGAGCAATGAAAAATTGCCCCTGGTCAATAAAGCCGGAATGCCTACAGATTCCATCCATGGATTCAATAAGAAATGGAGCAAGTGGATAAAGTACGGAAAGGTCACCTATTAAGTCTTAAATTGTATAGCTTCGTTAACTTAAAGAACTAAGAAGTGGAATACTCACCATCGGAATTTCTACAAAAGATAAAAAAAGCAGCAGACCATATCGGTGCTTATCTAGACCAGTCCACTAAGGGGGAAGGTCCAGTCATTAAACAGAAGAGTGCAGAAGATCTTGCCGCATCATTACAGGTTGAAGAATGGATTAGAAAAGGAGGGATTGACGATCAACACATAGATGATTTTCTACCTACATTTCTAGAGAACAGCATGCACATGCACCATCCGCATTACATCGGCCATCAGGTTGCTGTTCCTCATCTTGCAAGTGGCATCGCAGACTTCATACATGGTGCCATCAACAATCCTATGGCTATATACGAAATGGGGCCCTCATCATCGGTTATCGAGCAGAGTATCATCAACTGGATGTTGGAAAAAATAGGATGGTTCAAGGGTGATCGGCTCACCGATTTCAGAGACATTCCTGGCAATGGTGGTGGCATCATGACCCATGGAGGATCACTTGCTAATCTCACTGCTCTACTTGCTGCTCGTGCACATATTGCTCCAGACGCTTGGGATCATGGCAACGACCGTGACCTAGCAATTATAGGTTCTGAAGTAGCCCATTATTCTATCCTACGATCTATCTCGATCATGGGCTTAGGAAAGTCTGCTTTAATTCCTGTCCAGACCGACGACAATGAAGTACTTGACGTAAATCAACTGGCAAGAACCATAGAAGATTGCAAGAATCAAGGAAAAAAAATCATGGCTGTTGTAGCCAACGCTTGCGCAACATCCACTGGATTATATGACCCTATAGATGAAATCGGAAGCATATGCAATGCAGAAAATATATGGTATCATGTAGATGGAGCACATGGTGCATCAGCCTTGTTGCATGGCGATATCACTCATCATATGAAAGGAGCTGAAAAAGCCAATTCCCTCATCTGGGATACCCATAAAATGCTGCGGACAACCACCCTATCGGCTGCCGTATTATTCAGAAAATCAGAAGAGATGAATGCTACTTTTCAGCAGAAAGGAAGTTATCTCTTCCACGATAAAGAAGAGCCAGGTTTCGACCTTATGCCATATACGGTAGAATGTACCAAGGGTCCAATCGCCACTAAACTCTTCTGGGTTTTAGGCGCTATGGGAGAAAAAGGTTTAGGGGATTATGTTGCTGGCAGGTACTACCTCACTGAAGACATCTATCATCTCCTCAGCCAACAAGAGGATTTCCATTGTCCGTATATTCCTGAAGCCAACATCATCTGCTTTTTATATACAGGAGGAAAAGCAGGCAATGAATTCCAATTGGCATTACGTAATCTTATTGTAAAACGAGGAAATTTCTACATTACTTCTACGGAAGTCAATCAAGTTAGGTACTTGCGGCTAACGGTTATCAACCCACATACAGCCATAGATCACATAAAGAATTTAATAGAAGAGATAAGAACTTGTGCTAATCAGTTATTGTCATGATGAAATTTTACATAGCCATATTGCTTTATTTATTTTCTATAGGCGATGCTGAAACACAATCTGCATATACAGATACACTTCCCACTTATCAACTGTCTAAAAAAGATTATTATTTACTGGGAACCGGTATTACGCTCAATTCCATCTATGCTTACCTAGAACCTAAAACCCCTACCCTTACTACGGAAGAGATCTATATGATCAACCGCATTATGGTAAGCGATATAGATAGGAGTGCCACATACAATTGGTCACCGACCGCAGATAAGTGGAGTGATATAACTGAGTATATGGGTTTCGCCGC
>CALIQO010000253.1 GCA_938044055.1 uncultured Saprospiraceae bacterium | reverse complement strand
GATGGATTATCATTCTGTATGGTATTCATGATTTCCATGGTATACTTTAAGCACCAGCGAGCTATATAATTCGTATACCAGTTATTGTCTACATTGTTTTCATACTCGTTAGGTCCAGTAACTCCTAGAATCACGTATTGGTTTTTGTTATGAGAAAAATTAACTCTTTGTCGCCAGAACCTGGCTATAGCGATGAGTACTTCTAAGCCATAGTCTTGTAAATATTTAGAATCACCTGTATATCTAACATAGTCATATATGGCATAAGCTATAGCTCCATTTCTATGAATTTCTTCAAATGTTATTTCCCATTCATTGTGGCATTCTTCTCCGGTCATGGTAACCATGGGGTAAAGTGCAGCGCCTTCTGAAAATCCAAGTTTTTCGGCATTTTCAATGGCCTTGCCTAGATGCTTGTATCTATATATAAGTAAGTTTCTAGCAACTGCTTGTGGAGCTGTAGCTAGATAAAAAGGAAGGCAATATGCTTCCGTATCCCAGTAAGTGCTTCCTCCATATTTTTCACCAGTAAACCCTTTTGGTCCTATATTCAAGCGGTCATCTTCGCCTGTGTACGTCTGATTTAGGTGGAAAATATTGAAACGGATTGCTTGTTGTGCGGATACATCTCCAGATATAACAATATCTGCTTCATCCCATTTTTTAGCCCAAGCAGAAATATGATTAGCGAGTAATTCTTCGTAGCCTATATACTTGTGCTTTTGTATTTCTGATAGATTGTGGTCATCTATTCTATCAAGATTATGATTTCTGCTTGTACTTAGATTCACAAGCTTGGTGAGCGTAAATCCACCCCTTGACTCAGCGACATCGAGTGTGTAAATATGCGCGCCATACTTTTCTTTAACCTCTTTAGAAACTTCAGGTAGTTGAGACATTCCTGCAGATATCAAGTTATCGGCCATATGTGCGACGCAAGTGAAATTTGTCTTTTTGGTAATGGCAGAAACCATAAGAATATCATCATCTATTAATACTTCTTTACCTCGTTCCCAGAAGTTTTCGTCGTAGTTGGCATCTAGATTCGTTACATTGAAATCCATGTATGAATGCACTTTAATCTTTCCTTGATATCCTTCTATACTGAATCTATACTCAAGGGCTCCTAATTCTTTCTCAGCCATAGAAATAAATCTTTCTGATCGGATCGACATTAATCTGCCTTTTTCAGAAATGAACTTAACTTCCCTTGTGAGGACGCCTTTTTTCATGTCTAGTTCTCTTCTGAAATATTGTATTTCCTGTGCTCTATGGATATCAACTTCTTCGTCTTCGAGTTCAATTCTCAGACCTATCCAGTTAACTGAATTCAGTACTTTGGCGAAATATTCAGGGTAACCATTTTTCCACCATCCGACCTTAGTCTTGTCTGGATAGTATACGCCTCCTAGATAACTGCCTTGGTGAGTAGGACCTGAGAAACTTTCTTCAAAGGTTGCTCGTTGACCCATATGTCCATTTCCTATAGAACACACACTTTCAGATATCTTGTTAAACTGGTCCTTGTAACCAACTTCTATAATCTTCCATTCATCTTTTATAAGATAATCTTTCATTCTTTACAGTTGTACTTTAGAACCCTGAGCTACTTGCTGCAGGTTTTTCAATAAAGTAATATCCACATGCTCTAATCCAGTTTCTACATGATGGGCGTCTATGAGTACTGAAGAAAGGCCTATGCCGAGCGTAATGAATCCTCCTTTGAGAGCTGCTTCAATACCTTTAATCGAATCTTCGACCACGACTATGTCATGGGGATCTAAATCCAGCTTCTGTGCACCCATCAAAAAGACTTCAGGGTCTGGTTTAGATTTAGTCACATCGTTTCCATCTATATGTGCATCGAAGTAGTGATCGATACCCGTTGCATCTAGAATGGTTCTTGCATTCTTACTTGCAGAACCCAGTCCTATTTTTATGCCATGCATTTGCAGCGACTTAAGCAATTTCTCAGTCCCAGGAAGAAGTTCAGACTTATCCATACCGACTATAGTCTCTAAGTACCATGAATTCTTAAGGGCACACAGCTCGTTGATTTCTTCTTCTGTTTTAACGATTCCGCCCATTTTTAGGATAAACCGACAAGATTCTATTCTACTGACTCCTTTTAACTGTTCATTGTCCTTCTTACTGAATTCTATTCCTAGGCTAAGAGCAAGTCTGTGCCAAGCAGCATAGTGATAACCTGCTGTATCTACGAGTACTCCGTCCAAATCAAATATTACTGCTTTGATTTTATTGCTTTCATTCATTATCACAATAATAATAAATATATACTTAGTGTTATAATGACACTAATGATTTTAATTTGAATTTAGGATATAGTCTGAAATTTATTAGTAGTATTTTTAGTTATGGCTTAATATTCTCTTCTTAGAAACTACATTTGCGTAAGCGAAACTTATGAAGCATATATACCTATTAAGACATGCTAAATCATCCTGGAAAGATCTAAGATTAACAGATCATGAGCGACCTTTAAATCCCAGAGGTAGGAGGGATGCTCCTAGAATGGCTTCCCATATTAAGAAACTAAATATCGAAATTTCAGAGATTTATTCGAGCACCTCCCGGCGCACCAGAGAAACCATTGTACCATTCATAGAGACACAAGGTTTAGAATCTAGCAATGTCCATTATGAGCAAGACTTGTACCATGGAAGCCCTCCCGATTATGAGTATATCATTCAGAATTTAGGACAAAATAAAGACCACGTTATGCTTGTGGGGCATAATCCTGGAATTACAACAATTGCGGATCAGTGCAGTAAGAGGTACATTGACAATGTTCCTACAGGTGGTTTTCTGATATTGCAAGCAGATATAAATGATTGGCAATTGTTTTCGTTTTATAATTGCAATCTGGTTAATATGATTATACCTAAGGCATTATGAAAAACATCATAGTTGTGATTCTGTCTATATTGATTCTTGATTCATGTAAGAAGAATGAAGTAGAGCTTGTATGGTCTGAAGAAAAAGCAGTAGAAATTCTTGCAGACTTGCGCGTTATCGATGCCCAACTGAAGAAGCATCTAGCCTCAACTAGAGATTCTGTTCAGTTGCATTTTAAGGAGATCCTTCTTTCCGCTCACAATATTACGGACGAGGACTTAACAAAGCACATAGAATTAATTCAGTCGTCACCTAAGTTGGCTGCTGAACTGGAGAAAAAGGTAAATGACCTTCTTAAAAAGAGACTTGAAGATATCCGAGGCAAGAAGTAAGAAAGCTTTTATCAATATCAAAAATGGATTAAAGCTTAACTTAGGCTTAATATAATAGTATCGATTCCAGTGGATAATTTAAAATATATTTGTTTTATTATCTATATAAAATTCTATGAGTGAAGGTGTAAAAGTATTGATTGTTGATGATGAAGAAGATATTCTAGAGTTTCTTGAATATAACTTATCTAAGGCTGGTTATACGGTTCGGACTGCTTCAGATGGAGAGAAAGGTTTACAAGCTGCTAGAACATTCATGCCTCATCTGATCATACTGGACATCATGATGCCAGGATTAGATGGTATAGAGGTCTGCGAGCAATTGCGTGCAGATGAAAATCAATCGGATACACTTATCGCTTTTCTTACGGCAAGGAATGAATCTTTCACGCAGATTTCCGCACTTGAAATGGGAGGCGACGATTTCATAAATAAACCGATTAAACCCAGTGTACTCACTTCAAGAGTTAAAGCCTTGCTGCGTAGACATCCATCGCTTATTAAAAAGAAAAAGAGTACTGAAACCTTTGGGAATTTAGTAGTAAATTTTGAAAATTTCACTGTAGAGATGGATGGTAAAAGCATCCTTCTAGCTAAAAAAGAGTTTGACTTATTGACCTTGCTTACATCTAAACCTGGTAAGGTATTTAAGAGAGTTGGAATATTTGTTTGTACTAAAAAACCGTTGTAGCTCCAAATTCTCCATACTCAACATGAAATATAATTGAAAAGGCAGCATGATTTATGTTAGAAAAAACACGCCATATTTGAGTATA
>CALIQO010000252.1 GCA_938044055.1 uncultured Saprospiraceae bacterium | reverse complement strand
TGATGGAGGTAGAAAGAGGAGTAAGATTGTTGAGTTTAATAATACCTGTTAGTGAAGGAAGAGCCAACTTAATCTCTTCTTTATTAAATCGGTTTTCTCCTATGGTTATATCTAAAATAGACTTATCCGCCTGGAATTGCTCAATCGGAAAAGAATGGTAGAATGACTGTGCAGTTTTCCCATCTAGAACTTGTACGAAAGCATGGCTATCTTCCTCTCTTCCTATACTTACACCTGGAATAATTGCGATCGCTTGTGATTCGTCTTGTGTAACAATCTTATAGTACCATCCTTCGAAATAATTTTTCTTTCTGAGGTCTCCTTGAAAAATTTCAGGGTGATATAATTTGTAGAAGTGTCTTTTCATGAATAGTATAGACTGGATGTTACGAAATAGTTTTAGTCGTTTTCTTTTGTCATGGGCAATGCACGCATATTATATCCTTTAGCTTGGGCTATGGCTAGACAATCTCTCAGTACTTGTTTTAGAATTGGAAAAGCCTTTACACTGTCGTGAAAAACAATTATGCTCCCTGGAAGCATGAATTTATCTACTTTATCTATAATTTCTTGAGGTGAAGAATCTTGCCTCCAGTCACCTGTAAGGATAGACCACATAACAAGGGTATATTTTGATGAGAGGGTTTTATATTGTCCGAAGTTACATTTGCCGTAAGGCGGACGAAACAATGGAGATTGAATAAGCTGTTCAGCTCTCTGGATATCTCGGACATAAGTATCTCCATCGGTCTTCCAGCCATTAAGATGATTGTAGCTGTGGTTTCCGACACTGTGATTCTGAGAAAGGATCGAGTCGTAGATGGTAGGATGCATTTCTACATTACTTCCTATACAGAAAAATGTGCCCTTGGCATTGTAATTATCCAACTGTTGCAACACCCATTCTGTTACTTCTGGAGTGGGGCCATCATCGAAAGTAAAATACACAGAGGAATCATCTGGGCTTGCCTGCCACATGGAACGACTGAACATCTGTGTTAATAAATATGGTGTTTTATAAAAGAACACGACTATGAAGTGTATTTTTGAACGCACAAAATCGTCAAAATAAATTAGAATAGAATGGCAGATGTAAGACTAAGATTTGCGCCCAGCCCGACAGGACCTCTACATATAGGTGGTATACGGACAGCATTGTATAATTACTTGTATGCTAAACAGAAGGGTGGAAAGTTCATCTTGAGGCTGGAAGACACAGATCAGAAAAGGTATGTAGAAGGAGCGCCGCAATACATAAAGGATGCATTGGAATGGAGTGGTATACACTTTGATGAAGGCCCAGGAATCGGAGGAGATTACGGCCCATATATACAATCAGAAAGAAGTGATCTGTACAAGAAGTATACGCAAGAACTCTTAGATCGTGGCCATGCATATTATGCCTTTGATACAGGAGCGGAGCTGGATCAGATGCGTAAAAATGAAGAAGCGACTGGAAATCAAGGGGCGAAATATAATTACTTGACTAGAAGTAAAATGAAAAATAGCCTGTCTCTTTCTACAGAAGAAACACAGGCTTATCTTGATAAAGGAGAGAGTGTTACTGTAAGACTTTTAATCCCTAGAGATGAAAATATATTGATCGAGGATGGTGTCAGAGGACAAGTTACATTCCATTCTGATCAGTTAGACGATAAGGTTATTATGAAAGCAGATGGATTGCCTACGTACCATCTAGCTAATATTGTAGATGACCATCACATGAAGATTTCTCACGTTATTCGAGGAGAAGAATGGTTATCAAGTACCGCACATCACCTATTGATGTATCGTTTTCTAGAATGGGAGGCACCTAATTATGCCCATCTTCCTCTTATACTGAAACCTACTGGAAAAGGGAAACTCAGCAAGCGAGATGGAGCTAAATTCGGCTTTCCTGTTTTTCCTTTATCATGGATAGGAGATAGTGAAGAAGAATCATTCATAGGGTTTAAAGAAGCAGGATTTCTTCCGGAAGCCTTAGTTAACTTTATGGCACTCCTAGGATGGAGTCCTGGAAACGATGAAGAAGTGTTTTCAATGGAGGCATTGCAATCCTTGTTTTCGATTAAAAAAATTGTAAAATCTGGCGCACGTTTTGATTTCGACAAATTGAAGTGGTTTAACCAGCAGTACATCATCAAGATGAATAATGACAAGCTTGCTGACTTAATTAAACCTTCATTAGGAGAAGTAGGATTGACAGCAGATGATGGTTTTCTTTCGGCATTCGCTGGATTAATGAAGGAAAGGGTAGAAAAAGTAGGGGATTTTATACCTGAAGGTCGTTTTTTCTTTACAAGACCAGATAGTTACGATTCTAAAATGGTGAAAAAGAAATATAGAGAAGAGAACAATCTTGCTTTTCAATCTATCATAAGTATCATCCGATCTAAGCCAGCAGATCTGCAGACAGATGTAAAATCTTTCATCACAGATAATGAATATAAATTCGGTCAGATACTGCCTATTTTAAGAATTTCAATTACGGGAAGTATGAAAGGACCGGACCTATTCGAGACGATTGCCTTGATAGGTCATGACGAATGTGCAGAAAGAATAGAACTATTTCTGGAAGCGGCCCCTGAAATACTTGTAGAAAATTAAGTAATTCATACCTTTAGCCTCGGTGAGTAATTTTGTAGTATCAGCAAGAAAGTATAGACCCGCTAAGTTCAGCGAACTGGTAGGTCAGAATCATGTTGCAACTAGTAGGACATCCCCTAAAATACAGGTGCAAAAACCCCACAATAAAAAATAACCGACAAGATAAAGATCGAAATTCGGAA
>CALIQO010000251.1 GCA_938044055.1 uncultured Saprospiraceae bacterium | reverse complement strand
ACAGTACGGTTCCATATCAAAAAAGTGTATGCAACACTAGAGATCGGGAGTAAAGTCGAATTGTATAAGAAGCACATAGATGGAGAGATCTAAGCTGCATTAATCATCTACCGTTAATCTGACTTCGAAACCATTGTCGGTGATGATTTCTAGCTTTCCTTTGATTTTCTTAGCCCGCATTTTCATATTGCTCAAGCCCAAACCTGAGGTTTTTATGTTTTTTGCAGAGCCATTGTCTTTAATGGAAAGAAAAACTCTTTTTCGATTCGTCTGCAATTCAATATCGATGGTATCTCCATCGCTGTATTTCATAGCATTATTGATTGCTTCCTTAAATATGAGGTAGACATTCTGGCGTACATCTGGTGCCAAAGCAGTTTTTATATTAGACTTATCGTAGTGAAAGTTAATGTTCATCTGGCTTCCTTCATACATGTCTGAGATGTAATCTGCCATCCTATCAATCAGACTGATTAAGTTGTCTTTTCGAGAATCAATGGCCCACACAGTATCTCTCATACGATCCATTGCTTCGCGGCTTAAGGCTCCGAAATTGTCAAATTGTGATTGTTTTTCTGGTGCAGCATCTATGGCTAGGATATCTGATTGCATAGAAAGAGAGGTCAGTAGGGTGCCTACATCATCATGGAGGTCGGCTGATATTTTAGTCCGCAGTTTGTGGTATTTCGTCAATTGGTAGATCCTATATTTAAAAAGACCATAGAGGCTACCAAAAACTAAACATGCAAAAATTAAGTAAGCCCATATTCTTTTGTACCAAGGAGGTAGAATGGTAAAGCCAATCTCAGAAGTGTTTAGGGTCCACTGTCCTTCTGAGGATCTCCCCTTTATAAGTAAGGTATAATCTCCGTTGTTAAGATTGGTGAAATGCAATTGTCGTGAGAGTCCGTTATTGACCCAAGTGTCATCGTAACCGATTAACTTATAATGATATTCAACATCTCTGTTTTTTTCAAACGGTGATGCGAATCCGAAACCTACATCTCGATCTTTATAATCCAACTTTATAGTTGGTTTCATAAGCAGATCTTTCTTAAGCACAGAGCTTGTTGCTGGTTTTTGTTTGTTTCGCTGAAGAAATAAGTCTTGAATCAGTACATCCTTCGGTGGCGGCATATCCTCTAATATCTTAGGGTGAAATCGATGTACAGCTTTAGAAGTATTGAAATAGATATATCCGTCTTTGTCTCTCACCATAATGGGATCAATCCGATCGGCCATGCCTTGCAAGTCATACGATTTGCCATACCTTGCAACCACTTCTGTTCCTATCACCTTATGTATGCCTTTCGTTGTAAGCACCCAGATCGCCTTATCTTCATCTTCGATCATACTTAGCACTCTGCCTTGTAAGCCATCGGATTCATTTACATAAGTGTAGTGATCGGTTTCTCTATCCCAGATGTTGAGATTTTCAGCTGTGGCAATAATTACGGTATTAGAAAATTCACTTTCGTAAAAATTAGTTATTGATGAACTACTTAGATTGCCTTCTTGGAATGCCAAGCCATCGTTGTGTATTAAAGATGTGTCTGAGGGGTTATACAGATAAAAACCATTGCTTGCCGTGGCAAGGATTACTTTATGATCTTGCAATACACTTACTTCATATGTTACTACAGGATTAATTGTGTCACTTCCTTTTTTCTTCAATAGCTCGTTAATCGAGACAATTTGCATTTTTTCTTTGTCGATATAATTCAAACTGTTTGACGTCCATATTCGACCAGCATCTTCTACTAAAGCTAGCGCTGGAGGAGCTTTAAGGGTCTTGTGTTTCTTTGACTCTATATGGACGATGTCATAATGTTGATTTTCTCGATCATAAGTCCAAAGGTTTTTTTCTGCATCTATAAGTGATGGCATTCTCGCAGTTGCATTTCCATAATCATAGAAAGGCTGGTGCGCTCTTGAATTCAAATTTAGTTCATCAACATATGCTTCACCTGGCAATATGAGTATACTGTCATTTACAAATAGTATGTTGTGCACAGGTCTGTTCCATATCTGCTCGAAATAACTGTTTTCAATTTTAGTATGGCCAGCTCCCTTGGACGAAGACATATACCACATATGCCCTGAACTATCTATTATCATCTCCACAGCAACAGCCTTGAGGAATGATTGGTCATTGCTTGGGTCATGAGGGTAATACGACATGGTCTCGTCTTTAAAGTCATATTTTATAAGACGCTCATTGGGAATATTAGATTTACTAAACCACATATTACCCTGGTGATCTTGTCGGATATTATACACGCCCATTGTTGTGCCTTCCACGGCAATGGTGTCCAGCTGACCTGTCACTGGATCGATCACCAGGATGCCTTCCCAGCGGTGGTTTCCCGACCATATTTTACCGTCTGGAGCTTCTTCCAGTGCCCGAAGGCCCTGTTCTCCAGTGCTTAAAAATCTAAATGTATCTTGTTCTTCATTGTAAAAATGTAGGCCATGGTTGCCTGCTATAACCAGGGTGCCATCGCGTAAGATTTTACTATTAGATGTTCCCAGTGACCGACCTGATGCATTGGCCTTACCAAAAATTGGAACACTGATAAAGGTGTCCTTTTCAATATTGTAGCGATATACACCATCGTAAGCAGTTCCTATCCAGACATTTCCTTTTTGGTCGCATAAGACATGATTCACTAATGGTGTTACAGACATTAACTTGCCTAAACCTAAGTCGGTGAATGTTCCTGATGCATAGTCATACTTGGAAATTCCCTTGTCTGCCGTACCTATGTAGATATCACCACTTACATCTTGAGACAAGGCCGTAACGAAATTACTATGGATAGATGTCGTATCAAAAATGTTTTGCTTGAATACCTCAACATCGTATCCATCCCATCTGTTTAGGCCGTCTATCGTGGACACCCACACAACGCCAAAGTTGTCTTTTAAGATACACTGTTGTGCCCAGTGTCTACCATTGCTGAGGCCGTCTTCTGGAGATATGTTTTGAAATCTCAGCTCTTGAGCTGAGGTCATCGAAGTTGTTCCGAACAAGAGACTAAGAATGATTATGATGACTCGCACACGCATTCTATGTTTTAGTAATTATACGGCATGTTACTTTACTTGCTTCGTCGAGGTGAACAGCATAGCCATCTGTTTTGAGCTTTGTAATAAAATCACATTTTACTTTATCGAAAGATAGCAACAAAGATGACGTATCAATTTCCAACTCAATTTTCATAGGGTAAATATAAGTCCAATATTCGAACGCCTTGTATAGTAGATCAATCACATCTGACTTTTGAGTAGGACTCAGTTCTTTTCTGTAGAATTCTTTATGAATGTTGAATTGATATTTTATAGCTTTATAAGCTGCGTGTTCTGCAATTACTGCTTCTAAGTGGTTGATAAAACCAGTGGGAGAGTCGTGAAAAGGATCACTGATAAATTGTGCTGAAGTGGCCTTCCTTAAGCCAAAAGCAGAACTATTTATCCTGTCATTTTTAATTTTCTTGCAATCTTGGATAAGATTATGTAGATCTTGATTCATCTCATAGCTCATTCTAGATCTAATCACTTGGTTAGAAACAAGGGGGCCTAAAATAAGCGCTGACGTCAAGCGGTAAATTAGAACCCCTGAAATAAAGATGGTCATGTAGATGAGGATATGCAATGCTTAGATTTTAATTTTTCCTGGTCAATAGGTTGTATTGTTTTAAGTGCACATAAGTATTAATTCAATATAATACTATAAGATTGCTTTCTTTTTCTGATCTAGTTACACTTATACACACATGCGAGTAAGGCCATCTTGTAAGTCTTTCCGTTGTGCTCGACTTCCTTGCATTCGTACTTATCTGAATTCAGGTCGAAATCGCAATCCATAACTACCTTAGCAACAGTATAATTGTGAATCAGATCATCATCCTGTTTCATACCCAGTCCTTCGATCGGAGCAGTAGCAATAAGATCTCCATTTTCAATATTTCCATTGTAGTTGGAAACCCACACAGCTCCTTCTCCTGCGGAATTCACAATTAAGCGGTAGTCGTTTTCATCTACACGGGAAATAACGGTAGAAAACAGACCTTGTGAGTAAGCTCGACTCGCTTTATCATGCTCTGCTGACGAATCTTCTACACCTGCAATAACACCATATATGCGCTTGTCATGGGCAGTGGAAGACAGTTCTACATGAGGAAGAGATTCCATTATGGTTGGTTTCGTGGAACCATCAAGATTGTAGATGTCTCCGCTAGAACTCACAATCATTCCGATTTTATCTTTGTAATCTTTCGCAGAACCTGAAAGCGGTATATTTCTGTGTTGGGCAGTGAAATCAATAAGGTCTGCATTTTGTACAGGATCAAGGTAGCCTAAGGAAATTCCGTCGTAGTAAAATTCCAAATTGTTCAGTGCACTCTTATTGATTACCCAGTGTCCTGTTGTCCCTGAACCTATTAGTTTTAATCCTGAACTTGGGCCAGAAACTGTGCGTATGGTTAGTGGATGCGTATTTTCAATGGGATCCCCTATGGCAACATTGGCATTCAGTCTCAATTCATCCGTAGCAAAGTCTCCATAGATCAATGCTGAAGAACTATTCGCCGAAGTATTTTCGATGTATAATTTATTAGATCCAGATTCGTTTCTTCCTGCATTGTAGCCGATGGCGACGTTTCCAGTTCCAGCGGCATTATCACGGAGTGCAAAAGCACCTAGGGCTACATTTTGCAGTCCTTGAGTATTTTTTTCAAGTGAGGCCTCACCAATAGCAGTATTGCTGTTGCCAGTAGAATTCTTATTCATTGCATACGGTCCGATTGCCACATTGTTGTTTCCCACAGTATTTTCTCGGAGTGTCTGATTCCCAAGTGCTACGTTGCTGAGTCCACTTGTATTTTTTTCAAGTGATGTT
>CALIQO010000250.1 GCA_938044055.1 uncultured Saprospiraceae bacterium | reverse complement strand
CCTGGACAACAGATTGATTTGCTATTCGTTTTCTAAAATCTCTTTTAGTTCTTTCAGCATCATCATACAATCAATGGGTGTCATATTGTTGAGCGATACGTCCTCCAGAATCTCTTTAATTTTACCCATTGTCGGATCGGAAGTTTCGAAGATACTCATCTGATAATTAGGAAGAGGAGAAGCATTGGCCAGACGGAATTCAACCTTTTCATCGTCTTCCATTGCTATGGACTTCTGTTCTAGGGTATGAAGAATTTCATTGGCACGAAGAATTATTTCTCTAGGCATTCCAGCCATCTGTGCCACGTGGATCCCGAAACTGTGTTCGCAGCCTCCCTCTTCTAGCTTGCGCAAAAACAGAACTTTATTGTTAACTTCTCTTGTAGCAATGTTGAAGTTTTTTATCCTAGTATATTTATTGGCCAGTTCGTTTAACTCGTGATAATGTGTAGCGAAAAGGGTCTTAGGTTTCAACGATTCTGCATTGTGAAGATATTCTGCCAGTGACCATGCTATAGATATTCCATCATAGGTTGAAGTACCTCTTCCTATTTCATCCAGGAGTATCAAACTCCTCGTAGAGAGATTATTCATTATAGAAGCCGTCTCATTCATCTCCAGCATGAAGGTAGATTCTCCGCTACTTATATTATCAGACGCACCTACACGTGTAAATACCTTGTCCACTATACCTATGGTAGCTTCTCGTGCTGGAACATATGACCCCATCTGTGCCATCAAGGTAATCAAGGCCGTCTGTCTCAAGAGGGCAGATTTACCGGACATGTTGGGCCCAGTAATCATCATGATCTGGGTTTCTTGATCATCCAGATATACATCATTAGGTACATATGGGTCATCTGGAGACAATTGTCTTTCAATCACAGGATGGCGACCACCCTTAATATCAATTACTGCATGATCGTTTACCAGAGGCTGACAATAATTGAACTTGTAGGCTATGTTCCTGAACGATAGAAGACAGTCAAGTTCTGCAATTAGGGTAGCATTCTGCTGGAATTCCATTAAATATTCTGAGAGCTTTCTGATAACGGTGAAGAAAAGCTCCTGTTCGAGTTCGCCTATTTTATCTTGAGCGGTAAGGATCTTACTCTCCAGTTGCTTAAGTTCGTCTGTAATGTATCTTTCAGATCCTGTGAGGGTCTGTTTTCTTACCCAGTTATCAGGAATTAAACCTTGGTTCTTGTACTTGTTGGTTACTTCTAGATAATAACCAAATACATTGTTGAACCCGATCTTGAGATTCGTTATGCCCGTTTTCTCCGCTTCTGTCTGCTGGATGTTAATCAGTATGTCCTTAGAGTTGGTAACTATGTTTCTCAATTCATCGAGCTCTTCATGGTAACCATCTGCGATTACATTGCCTTTCAAGATGGTGCTGGCCGCATCTTCTTTTATCGACCGGGTGATGAGTTCTTGTGCATCGTCACAATTGTACATGCGTTCCCCTATGATCTGAAGGCTTTTAAGTGTACTTGCTTCAAGTGCCTTTTTAACCGGAACGATAGAGGCTAGCGCCACTTTTAATTGGTAGACTTCTCTAGGGGATACTTTTTCCATGGCCAACTTAGATACTATCCGTTCTAGGTCTCCGATTTTTTTAATCGTGGATTCTAGAAATTCTACAAATTCTGAATGATCGAGAAGGTGGCCTACAATTTCATGTCTCTTTGTAATATTCGCCACTTCTATTAATGGCATCAATAACCACTTCTTCATCATCCTTGCACCCATAGGGGAAACAGTCTGATCCATAATCCTGAGTAGAGGAACTCCTGTCTCATGGACACTGTGAACAAGTTCTAAATTCCTAATTGTAAATCGATCCAGCCATACGAAATCCTCGGATTGAATTCTAGATATAGAAGCAATGTGTCTAAGCTTATCATTGCGGGTCGTATTGAGATAATGGAGTGCTGCACCTGCGGCCACCTTGGCATGTTCTAGATGATCGATGCCATAACCTTTCATGTTTTTAACCTGAAAGTGATCGAGTATTTTTTCAGAAGTATAATCAATGGTATAGATCCATTCTTCTTGAGGATAGCTGTAAAATTGTTCCCCTAACCAAGAATCATACGTAGCAGAATAAGACTTATCATATAAGATTTCAGATGGATGGAAGCTATGGATCAGTTTTTCAATACTTGCTTTAGATCCTTGACTAACAAGGAATTCCCCTGTTGAGATGTCTAGGAAAGCAACTCCGATCTGATCTTTTTTATGAAAATATAATGAAGCAAGAAAATTATTAGATTTCTGGTCTAGGATGGTATCCTCCACATTTACTCCAGGAGTTACAAGGTCAGTAACACCTCTTTTTACAATCTTCTTTTCTTTAGAAGGTTTCTCAAGTTGCTCACAGATGGCTACTCTGAAGCCTGCTCTTACCAGTTTCGGAAGATAAGTATCTAAGGAATGATATGGGAATCCAGCCAATTCTATGTCTGAGCCTCCATTATTGCGACTGGTAAGTACAATTCCCAGTATCTCAGAAGCCTTTACAGCATCCTCACCGAATGTTTCGTAAAAGTCGCCTACACGAAACAATAAGATAGCACCTGGATGCTTAGACTTCATGTCGAAGTACTGCAACATCAGAGGTGTCTGCTTTTTAGGTTTAGATTTTTCTTTTTTACTCACAGTGGATACTCATATTATCAACATACAAACATAATATTTATATATGTTTTATTTAAATGCTTATGTGCACTTAAAAATTCAACACTGCGACTTTATCTTTCTATGGTAAAAAAAAATTAGATTTGTTAAGTAGAGTAAAGAAATCATTATGGATCGACCATTTAAAAATATTTCAGCAGGAGAGTATAACCAACTTAAAGATTCTATATCTCTAATTACCATTCTTATAGCAGGAGCAGATAACAATATAGATCCGAAAGAAACAGAATGGGCGGAAAAACTCGCAAGAATTCGTTCTTATTCTCTACCTGATGAATTAAAAGTATTCTATCAAGACGTAGGAGAGAATTTCCATGATAGACTGCATGAGTTATTAGGAGAATTTTCGACAGATGTGCTTACAAGAACATCTCAGATCCATACAAGACTGGAGGAGTTGAACCCTGTTCTAGAAAAGATACATCCAGAACAAGGCTCTATTATCTATACTAGTTTTCTTTCTTTTGCTAAGCATGTAGCTCGAGCTTCTGGTGGTTTCCTCAGATTCTTCAGTATAAGTTCAGAAGAAAAAGCACTTCTTAATTTAGAACCTATTACACCTATCTACTATACACCAGAGGAATAAACCTTCCGTATATAACTTCTTGATATGAAAACCAATTATTACTTTTTTTTATTCCTGATTTTCTGTGTCGCTTCTGCAAATGCTCAATTGTCCATAACAGGATCATTGATTGATGATAGAACGTCAGAAGTATTGATAGGGGGAAACATAATTTCTGGTACCAATACTACCGTTTCAGATAGCGAAGGTAAGTTCACAATAACTGTTGAAGAAGGTAAAGACTTAATCATATCTTATCTAGGGTACACAGACAAGGTAATAGCCTATAGCGAATTAAGTGTAGACTTAGTTGTAAGAATGATAGAAGTAGGAAACGTACTAGAGACAGCAACAGTTACTGGATCGAGGTATGAAAAGCGTCTGGCAGAATCAACTATATCTGTAGAAGTCATCCGACCAGAACTTATCGCAAATACCAATACCATAGAGATTGATGATGTATTAGATAAGGTGCCAGGGGTACAGATGATCGATGGCCAGGCCAACATCAGAGGAGGAAGTGGTTATTCTTATGGCGCAGGTTCGAGGGTCATGTTGTTGCTAGATGACATGCCAGCCTTACAAGCGGATGCCGGATTTCCTAACTGGGGAGATATGCCAGTTGAAAACATAGGCCAAGTAGAAGTGATAAAAGGAGCTGCTTCAGCGTCTTATGGTTCTTCAGCTTTAAATGGAATTATCAATATACGACGAGCTGAACCTACGTCCACTCCGCTTACTAAAATATCAACGGGTTATACGCTTTATTTAGATCCTCAGGATCCGATTAAAAAATGGTGGGATTCTTCTCCATATAGTTTCAATGCAAGCATCATGCATTCTCAGAAAAAGGACAAGCTGAGTTTTTCTGTAGGCGGATTTTATAGGAAGCTAGAAAGCTTCAATCAAGAGACTTTTCAAGACAGGTTTAGAATTTTCATTGATACGAAATATCAGTTAACAGACAGGTTGTTTCTGGGCTTAAATACATTGTATAACCGATCAGAGTCAAGCGATTTCTTCGTCTGGAGTAATCCTGTAGATGGAGCCTTTCAACCGCTTCCAGGCAATGTATCAGAAAAACTCAATACAAGGATTATGATTGATCCAT
>CALIQO010000249.1 GCA_938044055.1 uncultured Saprospiraceae bacterium | reverse complement strand
GTAACACCACCAGCTAGATAAGCAGGAGCCCACTGTACTTGATTAGAATGAGCATGCATATCCCAGAGACCAGGAATGAGTGTTTTCCCTGAAACATCTATGACTGTAGCAGAAGCAGGAATGCTTACTTCCTCACGACTTCCTATTTCAATTATCTTACTATTCTCAATTATGACTACTTGGTTTTTCTTAGTCATATCATTCACCCCGTCTACTATGTCTCCTCCTACAAGAGCACTAATCTCAGGACGTTCTGATTTATGATCTCGTGTGTACCTAGAAAGTGCATCTAACTGAGCTTCTACATTACCTGCAATGAAAGTGGGCATTGCTTCTTCATACCCTTTTCGGATGACTTCTCTAATCTGAGTATTGGCTTTTACAAGAGCTATTAGGTTTTTATTTTGGTCCAGCCAAATGGTTCGCCCTCCCCAATTAATTCCTTCAACAACATATCTATCAAGGGTCATTTGCCTTGCATTTTTTTCTATCTGATCTTGCCCTTTATGGGTAATTGAAATCTGTCCTCTTGGCAATGTTTTTAAAGGGGATAATTCGTTGTTCTTAAAGTAATACTGATACAACATGACTTCCATACCCGCAGGGATATTGCTGTGCAATGGGAAGAAAGCACCTGAATGTTTAGACGTAACTACATCGAAATGTTTTTCCCAGATAGAAATATTGTCGCCATCTCTTTCCATTTTAAAAATATTGGTGGTATCCTCATTGGCAATACGGACACAAGAATAAAACAGCGGTTCTAAGGTTTCAGAATCGAGATGCATTTCAGATAATACTCCCGAGATCCTACCTCGTTCATTTTCTCCTTGTAGCGACTTGACTACAACCTTGTTTTTCTGCGACTCTATTCTATAAGATTCCTCTCCGATTCTCGATTGTCTTCTGTAAACTTGAAAAGACCCTCGCATAGTTACATTATCTAACGAAGGGTGGGAAAATCTATTCAAGTAGAATCGATTAATTTCGTCTGAATTGCTTTCAACAATTTCTGGCTTTCCATCACTATTAAGATCATAGATAGCAACATCATATGTGTCTGATTCTCTTTCCGTAATGAATATTTTTTCCCATGATTCTCCAGAGCCTTTATTGATGAGGACATAGTTAGGTTGATCAAAATTCCCGAAAACAATATCTACTTCATCGTCGAGATTGAAATCTCCAATCGCCACTGAAGAGGTGTAATCTGCAGCTGTATCTAGTACTATTTCTTTCTTAAAACTCAGTTGCTCATCTCCGAAATATATACGATTAGGTTCTGCGATATTAGCGGTTATGATATCTAGAAAACCATCTTTATTAACATCTTCTATCGCCACAGATCTCGTATTGTCATACCCTGTGCCATAGGCTATTTTTTCTGTAAAGTTTAATTGTCCATCATTCAAGTACACGAAATTAGGCTGTTGATCTCGATTAGCAAGAATCAAGTCATTGTCTCCGTCTTTATCCATATCAGCGACTTCCACATCTATGGTTGAATCATCATAGGATCCATAACCTATGCTTCTTGAGAAGGTTCCATTACCATCATTGAGGCAGATTTCATTCTTTCTACCCCGGTTCGTAATAAGAACATCCAGATGCCCATCGCCATCTACATCAGATACGACCAAGTTTCTGGTAGGTGCATTATCTTCTCCGAATGATCCTCCATGCGTAAAATTCCCACTGCCATCATTAATGAATATAGAATTAGGAGCTCTGTCATTCCCGACTAGAATATCAAGGTCTCCATCACCATCTATATCGGCGAGTTCTGTAGAATAACTGGTTGCTTGATTTATTCCCAGCGGTCGAGATACAGAAAACTGTCCTGTACCGTTGTTGAAGAAAATTCGATTCTGGCCTGGCCAGTGTCTGCCATTGGCCATAATGGCATCTATATCACCGTCGTTATCTATGTCTCCCAGACCCATTGAAGCTGTTCGCTCTTCGAAAACGCCGAAAATTGTTCTGTTGTTAGATGTGAAATCAACCGATTGTGCATTTGCGTAAGCGAAAGAAAGCAGAAAAAGAACCGTATAAATTAACCTCATTCTATATTATATTTTATCTGAATTTATTGCTTGAATATAAATTTAAAAGTTGGGCTCAAGTCTCTTGTCAACAATAATATCTAAGCAGCAGTTACACCGCTAGTTACTGATTGTATTATACTGCTAAACCTAAAGGATGTCATTATAATACCTAACCCAATTCAAGCCTAATATTTTTTCAATATCACCCGTACTATATCCTCGATTGTCAAGAAGTCTTGTTACATGACGGTATCTATCCGTAGAGTCTAATTCTGGGACCCAAGGTGGCCACTGAACTTTATAGGATGGCTTGAATCTAGTCAGTCTAGGCACATACCAGTTCTCTCTGGTTGCTCCGGTTGCTTTAAGGCCTTGAATAGCATAGTCAGCAGCCAATCCCACATGGTCGATTCCTCCTACATTTACTGCGTGATCAATATGGTCTATATAAGTTTCAAGGGTAGTATCTGTTCCTAGATTCGGGCCTAGCATATATCCTAGACATATGATACCGATAACACCCCCTTTATCCGCCATGGCTTTAATCTGAGCATCGGTCTTAGCTCTAGGGTGATTCTTGTGCAAGGCTTCACACATAGAATGATTGATCATAGCTCCAGACTTACTGAAGGCTATTCCATCATCTGTGGTCTGAGGTCCACAATGGGAAAGATCTATAATTATCCCTAATTCATTCATCCGCTCCACCACTTCTATTCCGAAGTCAGATAAACCAGAATTTGTCCGTTCTGTACAGCCATCG
>CALIQO010000248.1 GCA_938044055.1 uncultured Saprospiraceae bacterium | reverse complement strand
CCTTACTTATCATAATCAATGTTGCCATCGTTGTTGTCATACTTGTAGTTATGTTGGTTCCTACTATGATCATAGGTCGTATATCTCCTATTAAAGTCCTTAGGTTTGAGTAAGGAAGCATTGTATAGAACTTCAGGACTTAGTTGGTATGTTGCGATAAGGAGGTTTATTTATCATTTCTCTTATTGGTTTCCTATGAAGTATAAGCTTCCTTCTAAGCCAGGGTCGGTATCCATGTGGTTTATAGATATGGCTTTTTATGCATTAGATGTTTTAGGGGTATCGAAGGTATATTCTGCATTAGCAATACTGATGAAGTTTAAATCAACAAGACGCTTAAATGAGGTTGAAGTTTCTGCTGCGCAGACCCTATTTCAAGATCGATTGAACTATGATAAAATATTCATAGATGAAAGAGCCGTCATAGGGGTTAATACGCTTGCCCATGCATACGTTTCTTGTCGGATTATAAATTGCAATGGTCCTCTCAGAATGGATGTGCTGATTCATGAACTGGTACATTGCTGGCAATACCAGCATCTGGGTTCTATGTACATAGGCAGGGCCTTGTTGAACCATAGGGGTAATAATCCATATGAATATGGTGGCGTACAGGCGTTGTATAATAAAATGATCAGCAAGGGGAAGTTTTTAGATTTTACGTATGAGCAACAGGCAGAGATAATACAAGATTACTATAGGAAGAAGCATAGCAATCAAGAACTTACAAGCTTAGAAGATTCTGTTTATACTTATTATGCAAATCAATTATTGGATAATTGATGGTCCATTTAATTGGTCTGAAATTTGGTGGTATAGAAATAACTTACAAGCTTTGTGTCATTACGGTTAATGAAGATAATTGTAAGTTAATTCTCTCACTAATGGCACGTTCCGGTTATGATCCGTTACCTAAAAAAAGAAAACAAAGAACTTGTTCTAGTGCGAGAAAAGCAGCGAGCGCCATGGATATCTTTATACCCACCTTATGAGCATGGAGAGCTAGAAGCATTTGCCGCAGAGCATAACTTACCGCTAGATTTTCTTACGGATTCGCTGGATATAGATGAACGTTCTCGATATGAAAGAGAGGATGATATAATCCTTATACTAGTCAATACACCTATTCTTAATAATGATGTCCGAGAGAGCGAGGCGATATACATTACAGTCCCTATAGGTATCATTCTTACTCCAGATTATCTCATTACTATTACTGGACGAGAGAACCCTACCGTTCAGAAATTTCTAGATGACAAAGTAAAGAACTTCGATCCGTCTGATCGAAAACTGTTCGTCTTGCAACTGTTTGAGCAGAATGTATTTATGTTTTTAGATTGCCTTAAGAGGTTGAATCTGAAACGTAATTTAATAGAACAAGAATTGTATAGCTCAAGTAGGAATAAAGAGTTGAGGCAATTATTAAGGATAGAAAAGAGTCTGGTTTATTTCGTGAATTCGCTTAGCACCAATGAGCTTCTCAAAATGAAAATGAAGCGAACTGATTTGCTAGGAATAAGAGATTTAGAGCATCACACTGACTTATTCGAGGATTTAATTATTGACAACAGTCAGGCACTTGATATGTCTAATGTATATACCAATATACTCAGCGGAACTATGGAGGCCTATGCTTCTATTGTCTCAAATAACATGAATGTTTTCATCCATCGATTGACAATAATAACCATTATATTAATGGTTCCTACCTTGGTTGCTAGCTTCTATGGCATGAATCTTAAGAACCTTCCATTGCAGGATTATGAGTATGCTTTTTATGTGATTCTGATCCTTTCCTTTCTTTTTGGCTTTTTGCTTATTCTATATTTTCGTAGGAAGAATCGATTTTAATACATCTTATTTATATTTATAATGTAAATGTAAGATAATCAACTGGTTATGTTGCATATCATAGGAATGGTCTTTATTGAAAAGGACCTATCTTATTGATTATGAAAATTTTACATATGTTATCCACATGGTGTTGGTAACTATCAAATTGCAGATCATTGACTTGGAGATTAAATTGCCTTTATTTGTGACACGATTTGAAACGGACGCTCACAATCTTCCAAAATCCAAATCCAACTTAATTTAGACTAGAACTTACATGCTTGAATACAGATTCAAGCTAAAATTCCATCCTCCATTAAAAAATATATATAAATTATCTATATATATAGATTTATTTTATATTTTGCGAGGCCGACACAACCTATACTAATAACTATACCCGAAACATGAACAAAAACAAATCCGTAGAACCCATCTTAGAAGAGAACCCGAATAGGTTCGTGCTGTTTCCTATTCAGCACGATGATATATGGCAATTTTATAAGAAGTCAGAAGCATCGTTCTGGACTGCAGAAGAAATCGATTTACATCAAGATATTACAGATTGGGAAACCAAGCTTAATGACAATGAAAAATACTTTATAGAGCATGTACTTGCTTTTTTCGCTGCAAGTGATGGTATAGTAAATGAGAATTTAGCTGAGAATATGGTTAATGAAGCTCAGTATACTGAAGCTAAATTTTTCTATGGATTTCAGATTATGATGGAAAACATCCATTCTGAAACCTATTCTCTTCTTATAGATACCTATATAAAAGATAATGCCCGCAAAGATTATCTATTCAATGCAATAGAGCACATGGATTGTGTTAAGAAGAAAGCAGACTGGGCCATGAGTTGGATAGAAGAAGGAACATTTGCCGACAGGCTGATAGCATTCGCTGCAGTAGAAGGCATATTCTTTTCAGGGTCATTCTGCTCTATATTCTGGTTGAAGAAAAGAGGATTGATGCCAGGATTGTCATTTTCTAATGAGTTGATTTCGAGAGACGAAGGCATGCATTGTGATTTCGCTTGTTTATTATACAACGATCACATTGTAAATAAACTACCTAAAGAAACGGTAGAAAGAATAATTACTGAAGCAGTAACTATTGAAAAAGAGTTTGTTTCAGATGCGCTTCCAGTTAAACTAATCGGTATGAATTCTGACCTAATGTGTCAGTATATAGAATTCGTGGCAGATAGGTTGCTTGTTTCACTAGGGAACGCTAAGGTTTATAATGTTGAAAATCCATTCCCATGGATGGATATGATTTCCTTACAAGGTAAGACCAATTTCTTTGAGAAGAGAGTAGGTGATTACCAGAAGGCCGGAGTTATGGCAGAAAAGGACAAACAGATTTTTTCATTAGACGAAGACTTTTAATCTGTTTTAGCCTTTTACCTTAATTAGACATTTACTGAGAAAACTACATTCTATAATTCCCTAAACATTATTTAGTTATGCAAGTAATCAAGAGATCAGGACGAAAAGAAAGCGTAAGCTTTGACAAAATTACGGCTAGAGTAAAAAAACTGTGCTACGGACTTAATTCAGATTATATAGAACCTATAGAGATAGCGAAAAAAGTTGTTCAAGGTTTATATGATGGAGTTTCTACGACCGAATTAGATAATCTTGCTGCTGAAACAGCAGCAACAATGACAACGAAGCATCCAGAATATGCTCAACTTGCCGCAAGAATATCAATAAGTAACTTACATAAGAGTACGAATAAGTCTTTCTCAGAAACGATGGAAGCCTTATATAATTATGTAGACCCTAAGACAGGAGAAAAGGCTGGGTTAATCAGTGAAAAAACCATCAAAGTAATCAAGGAAAATGCTGGAAAATTGGATTCAGCAATCATCTATGATAGAGATTATAATTTTGATTTTTTTGGGTTTAAAACACTAGAGAGAAGTTACCTTCTAAGAATGGATGGTGAAGTGGTAGAAAGACCACAGCACATGTTGATGAGAGCGGCGGTTGGAATACATGATCACGATATTGATGCAGCTGTAGAGACATATAATTATATGTCAGAAAAATGGTTTATCCATGCAACTCCCACGCTTTTTAATGCTGGAACACCTAAACCTCAGTTGTCTTCATGTTTTCTTCTAACTATGACGGATGATAGTATATCTGGAATCTTTGAGACCTTAACAAGATGTGCTAAAATATCTCAGTCAGCGGGAGGAATAGGATTGTCTATCCATAACATCAGAGCTCAAGGAAGTTATATAAAAGGAACAGGAGGAACTTCTAATGGTATCATCCCTATGCTTAAGGTATTTAATGATACTGCGAGGTATGTAGATCAAGGTGGTGGAAAGAGAAAAGGAGCATTTGCTATTTATTTAGAGCCTTGGCATGCAGATATCTTTAACTTCTTAGATCTGAAGAAAAACCATGGTAAAGAAGAGATGAGAGCAAGGGACTTGTTCTATGCTATGTGGATCTCTGACTTATTCATGAAAAGGATAGAACAAGATGGCGAATGGTCACTTTTCTGTCCTAATGAATGCCCTGGATTGCATGATGCTTACGGAGAAGAATTTGAGAAACTGTATGAGAAATATGAATCAGAAGGGAAGGCTAGAAAAACCATTAAAGCGCAAGATCTATGGTTTTCGATTTTAGAATCTCAGATAGAAACAGGAACACCTTACATATTGTATAAGGATGCGGCCAATGCTAAATCTAACCAGAAAAATCTAGGTACCATAAAAAGTAGCAACCTCTGTACAGAGATTATGGAATATACTTCTGCTGATGAAGTTGCAGTATGTAATCTTGCTTCTATTTCCTTACCTAAGTTTGTAAAGGAGGACGGAACCTACGATTTCGATAAGTTACATGAAGTAACAAGAGTTATTACACGTAACCTTAATAAGATAATTGATATCAATTATTATC
>CALIQO010000247.1 GCA_938044055.1 uncultured Saprospiraceae bacterium | reverse complement strand
AGAGTCTATAGGAGGTGTATTGTTTATAGATGAAGCATATGCATTGTCTAATTTTAATGGTCTGCAAGGGGATTTCGGAAATGAAGCCATACAGACATTACTGAAAAAGATGGAGGATCTCAGAGGTTCATTTTTTGTTTTTGCCGCAGGATATCCAGAAAACATGGAACGCTTCCTAAAAGCGAACCCTGGCTTAAGCTCTCGATTTGATAAAGTCCTAAGGTTTGAAGATTATTCTGCCGAAGAGATGGTTGCCATCGCGGAGAAAATGATTTCTGATGATGGTTATTATATCACTGCTAAAGTCAGAAAGTACTTAGTAGTAGAATTTAATGCTTTATATGCTTTTAGAGATAAATTTTCTGGTAATGCCAGAACCGTGCGTAAGCTTGTTCTTGAGATGATTAAGAATCAGAATTTAAGAATGGCTTCTCACAATAAAGACGATAAAGGCCATAAAAACCAGATAACTTACGAAGACGTTACCCCAGTTAATATCCGCGACAGCGAAGAAAAGCTTTTCAAGCGCAAAGGCATAGGCTTTTAGCTTATGGTAGAATTATTCTTATCGCTGATTGCTTGTACTTACCTCTTATAAGGATGGTATATGATAAGCTAGGGAGAGATGTGTCCCAAGTAATTATATGATTTTGTATTTTTCCCTCATAAAATTTTCTGCCATCTAAAGAGTATAATTCGAAACGATCGTATTCTTCTTGATCGTCTTCGATCAAGAAAGTTTTAGAGTTTAACCGTTTCCAGGAAATTTCATTGTGTGCATGTGCAGATATTGATGTTGTCTCACCTTCTTCTATAATGATAGGACTTGTGCTAGGAAAAACATCTCGAAGTGTACTTATAGACCCTGATGGCCAAAAGACGGTAAGGCTATCTATCTTAACATACTCTGCTGGTATTCCGAAATGTAGCATAGGAGAAGATTGAGAAGCATAACCTTGTCCTGCAGTAACTTGATCTGCAAGTATACTTCCTCCAGAATGGATTACGACTCTTGCACCGATGGCCTCATAATTAGATTGAGATCCGATCAATTTAATCCTTGCGCTCTTTAGATTTTGACTTGTATTAAGCAAGACTTGAGACTTATCTTCTTTTATATTAGCAACAATAATATCAAGATCGCCATCTTGATCGATGTCTGAGAATACATGCCCATAGGAAGCGTATGGAGCAGTGAGAACAGTATTGGTGTCTATAATGGAGAATGAGTCTTGGTTGTTTATGTAAAGAACATTAGGCCTAGAAGGACCTTGGAAGTATGTGTCGTTAGAAATGTATATGTCTTTGTCTCCATCATTGTCCACATCTTCTAAGGAAGTAGACCATGCCATTCCTAAATCATCTACTTTCATTTCATAAGAAACTTCAGACAGGGTCGTTCCGTTGTTATTAATGTAGAGTTTATTCTCATATAAATTCGTAAGGTAGATATCCATCCAACCGTCTTGATTTATGTCTCCTACATCTATACCCATTCCGAATCCTGCAAAGTCAAAACCCATCTCAGCCCCGACTTCTGTAAAACTTTCGTCTCCATTATTCCGATAGAGTATATTTTTTTTCTTGTCATCATGGACAAGAAACAAGTCTTGATCACCGTCTTGATCTATGTCACAGAATATACTTCCTTGTGCAACCTCGGTCGAAGTAAGCCCATATAAGTAGACGAGGTTGGTAAACGATTTTCCTGCTTCATTAATCCACAGGATGTTCTCAAGGTTAGGTCTTGAAATATAGATATCGATGAAGCCATCGTTATTGACATCGGCCGCATTGACCGATCGGACCTGGCCCAGACTATTAACGATATTTAAATCCCAGCTGGACTCTTTAAAGGTGCCTGCATCGTTTATATAGAAGTGATCTGGTCCATCGCTGTTACCAGCATATATATCTAAGTCACCATCATTGTCGAAATCAACAAAAATAGACGTCAAGGTATTTTCTTCTTCTGTAAGACCTACTTCCATACCTACTTCGCTAAATGTCCTATCTCCATTGTTTTTATAGAGATAGTTGCGAGACCTATACATCGAGAATAGTAAGTCCTCCCATCCATCGTTGTCGAAATCACCTACAGCGATTCCATAGTTTGAACCCGTGATCGAAATACCAGTTTCTTCCGTTACATCTATAAACTGAACTTGCCCTCCACATAGGGTAGAAGAGAATAAAAACAACAGTATGCTTGCGTACGTCTTACTCAACTAAGAATAATTTAGAAAAGTGAAAAGCATCGCTTACAACATGTACGATATACTGACCAGTATGTAGAGAGTGTGCAGGAATGGTTACCTTGTTTTCTCCTTCATTCCATTTCTTTCTGTCTTGATGAATTAATTTTCCTTCCATGTTGTAGATGTTCATATAGCCATCTACAGATTGAGGTAAATCAATTACAAGTGTGGCAATGTTACTACTCGGATTAGGAAAAAGATTGAAAGTTATTTCTCCGATTTCTGAATCAATAATAGAACTTGTTATGTCTGGAAGCGGTAATTGGAAGTCTGTGAATAGCTTGTATTCTCCAGGACTCAAGGAGAAATCCACAGTAACATCTGTTACTTCCATAGTTTCTCCTGAGAAGAATTCATACCACGTTCCCGTCCCTGGAAAATCAGCAGTAAGGTTGTCGTCTTCTACATCCCAGTTCCCCACGATGAGTACATTCTGGTCAGCAGACCTAAGGGTGATGGACTTGCTTGCTCCCTTGACATCCATTGTAAAATCATCGGTCTTAAATACCTCATAATCAGATTTCAAGTGATTAAGGGCGCTGAATGTTTCATATAGTCGCAACCTTTTAGATTCCATGAGTTTTTCCCATACGATCGGTTTTAAATCTAGTCTGCAGTTTTCAGAGATGCTTCCATCTTGACATCTGTTGATAGAAAATTCATATCCATACTCACCGAATTGCCAGATCATTTTTGGTCCTGGAATAGGGATAAAGAAGGTCGCAGCCATTTCTATTCTTGACAGTGCAACATCAATGTCTCGAACATTATATCCACCCATGCTGTTGCCAAATTCAAGGTTCCTATACATCAATCTCTCTTCGTCATGAGACTCCATGAAAGCCAGGTTGTGAGGTACATCCCATCCACGCTCTTTGTATGATATCCATGAAAAGTCAGACTTATTACTTTCGTTATAACCCATGGTTCCTTCGTTGTAATTGAAGTTGTGATTAGACCACACCATCATTCCGTAAGCGGTCAATTCAGTCTCTTCAGAATTATCTGCGAAATGTTCTAGGATCACATAGTTCTGGTCATCAACCGACCATATGAAATCAGCATAGTCCTTAAGAATGGAAATCCTGCTTGCATCATAGGAAGACCATGCACCTACATTGTCCGGGTTGTTGACTTGGGTAAAGCCCTTACTTAAGTCAAACCTGAAACCATCTAGCTTATACTCTTCAATCATGTATTGCAGCACTTGCTTAACGAATGTCTTAGTAGCCATAGACTCGTGATTGAAATCATACCCTACATTAAATGGATGTGTCGCATCTTGATTAAGCCATGGATTGTCTGCAGACGGTCGACTAGATGAGGAGTCCCAGTATAGCCTTGCAAGTGGACTCTGACTAAATGCATGATTAAAAACAACATCTACGATCACTGCTATTCCTCTACTGTGCGCTTCATCTATAAAGCGCTTAAAAGCATCTCTCGTTCCATAATACTTATCCAGCGCCATATGATAACTAGGATTATAACCCCATCCTACGTTACCTTCGTATTCATTGACAGGCATGAGTTCAATTGCATTGATCCCTAGAGAATCTAGGTAGTCAAGTGTGTCATATAGACTGTTGTAGCTGTGGTCTTCAAGAAAATCTCTAATAAGTAATTCGTAGACAATCAGTTCTCCTTTTTCGGGCCTCTGATAATCGTTGTTCTTCCAGTCATATTCTTCTTCCTTAAAGGTAAATAGAGTGAGTTGACCAGTTGTTTCTTCTGGGAATGCACGTAATCCCGGATAGGTTGATTCTTCTATAAACCTGTCGTTGCCAGAATCAAGAATAAGAGGAGAATAGGGATCCCCGATTAGAATCTCACC
>CALIQO010000246.1 GCA_938044055.1 uncultured Saprospiraceae bacterium | reverse complement strand
CCATATAACAATATTCTTGATCATTGAGTGAGCAATCATACGGACTGCACAGTGTGAGCATACTTACATCCGTATATAATGTATCGCAAGGTTCTTCATTATTCCCTAAAACAAGACAGGCATACACACATACATCTTGATTGTGAAATGGTGGAAGAAGTCTTAGAGGTTTATAACCTACAGAAGTCTGATAAGGTGTCCCTGCCCATCGACCAGATGGACATGGAGAAGGCTGTACGAAGTAATCTACTTTTACTATATCTCTGACCGTACCGAAGAACTGTACATCTATAAAAACTTCTTCTTTTACCTTGCAGATTCCTGATGGTGCTATATAAGCAGAATCACAACACGGGGTGATATAAGGCACTAAGTGTACACAATCATACACACTGCCATCGCTGCATATACATTGATAATCTACCTGAAGGTTAAAGTTCTGAGGAAACGGATACGCCGTTACATCTATGGTTCCTGCAACTTCTAGTTGGCTAGATACGGGATTCCATTGATTCAATGTTACGGTTACATTTCCTAACCCAGGCAGTGTAACATTTGCCGCAGAGCAATTCGTCCCTCCAGTAAGGTCATTGAGCCTGAAATAAAAATCGAATTGATCAGGTTCTATACCACAAGATATAGATGTACTGTCTGTCTGTGCACACGGGCAATTGACAACCACTGGGAAGGTGCAGGTTGTTGTTAAGCCATCTTTATTCTCACCCGTATAAGAAACTACTGTAGTCCCACAAGGAAAGAAATCACCCGGATTGTGAGAAGCCGTTACAACTACATCCGAACAATCATCGGTGAAATTCGGTGGAGTCCACCATCTGATGGCACCGCGATCACATGCTTGTACCGTTGTATCTGGTGGCCCTACTAGGTTGTTACATACTGGTGGTGTTATATCGGCAGTGACGATGACTTGCTTACATATATTTTTCTCTTGACCGAATGCATCAGTTACTTTAAGACATACATCGTACGTCCCTGCACAATCGAAATCATAACAGAAATTCTGATCCATCGTATCTATGGTTCCATCCCCTCCTATATCCCACATATATGTGGCTGGAAGATTGACATTGCTTGTGTCTTTAAACTGTATCTGATAACATGATTTCTGTTCGTATTCCCATCCTGGATCACAGATAATTTCTATACAGTAATCTGAGCAAGCATAGGTTATAGAAGCACAGTTAGGACCACCCATCGGACTGGGCAACATTTCTGGCGTTCCACTCATCTGTGGACCTATTGCAAGGACACTGTAAGGGTCAGGGTTAACTTCATACTCATCTATACAATCTGAATCCAGTGATGTCATGTCATATGCTGATATGTATATATCGAAGTCTCCACTTCCAAGTGGCGCAACAGGTATTCTTCCATCAGCGTACAGCAGGAGATTGCCAGAATGCCAGTTAATCGTTGCAAGTGTAAAATCTGTTTCACCATTCTGAGTAGTTAACGCTCGATCGATTATGATCTGATTGCTGCTATTAATATGAAACTGAACAATAACATTATTGTTAGGTGCAGCATTAGTCTTAGCAACTGTGTAGTAAAAAGAGCCATCAGAGGTAAGTTCTTGGAATTCTCTTAACCCAGGGAATGTCAATCCATCCAGTAAATTGCTGCCAGCATCCCATACTGTAATAATGGCTTGGCGATTTCCGAAGTCTGTTCCGATTAATAATTTTTCATCACCCGGAAGTATCGCCCCATCATATAGATCTATACGATCATCTAGATACCGATCATCAACATAGTTACCTATAGCATCAATCTCTACCCAAGCGCCTCGGTTGTTGTTGCTATCGTTTCCGACTATAACTACTCCATCACCATTGGGTTTAGGGATAATGCCTCTGTACATTTCATCATCTCCCGTATGATTAATCCTAGTATACCAATTGTCAACCAGATTGGTCTGGATATTCATCAAGAATAAGATATCACTCTGGGATGCTGGCAAAGATGCGTTCTTGGCACCCACAACATAGAGATCGTGATTAATCTGACCCGGTGAAGGATGGTATACTATTTTTCGGAATTGTTCCCTTCCTGTCTGCTGATATAAGGCTACATCTACACATTGTCCAGTAAGGTCTACAGTTGTTATCACGCCTTCATTATCAGGAACAGTTGCAGACTGAGGGACATTACCGACGATGTAACTTGTCTGTACACCTGGATGAAAAACAACATCCGCATAGAAGATATTAGGGTCACTTCGGTGAATCCAGTCAATGGTTGAAGTTCCGAAATCATATTGTATTAAAACACCATAATTAACACCATTGTCATCGGTATTAGCAAGGACTTGTAACTTATTAAAACCGACTGGGATTATTTTTATGGGAACATTAGACAAGCTGTCCCCTATCAATTTATCAAAAGGTAAAGGCTCAGGACATGCCGTTACTTCATAGGTGTCGTTACACGACATGCCTAATAAGCTAGCATCCATCATGCTTACATTCAGGCTTGCGACCGATGGATTTACTGGATTTTTAAGACATACTTCTCCGATAGGAATCCTAGTTCCTACAGTAGTTGCAAGATTGCCAGGTGAAGTAATAGATCCCATAGTGTTTCCTCCAGAAAGGGGTGTTGCTGTTAATCCAGGCTCTGGAATCAATGCTTGAATTTCTGAAGCAAGAGCCGGTATACTAGCGGAATTAAAATCCACCTGATTGTAATTCATACTTGAACAATCTACACCTGAGAATGTCACGCCTACCTCATAACAACAATCATCTATTCTCGCTAAGTCTAGTTGACAACTACAATCTGTAGGCGTATTAACACATGTTGCATCTACGCTGAAAAATCCATCACAGAAAACGGCGGGCGCACCTCCAGATATTACACCCGTCATCCTCAATCGAGTAAGCGCATTATTGGGACCATTACCGAATTCTACATGAGCTATACTATAAAGTGCATTACTGAGTGGCCATCCTGCTGCATTATCTAAGTCTACGTTCGTAGAAGAATTAATAGTTGAAGTGGTTCCAGGCGCAAGATTGGTAACCCCTATTATGTTAGATGATTGTGCTGCATTTATAAGAGAATTT
>CALIQO010000245.1 GCA_938044055.1 uncultured Saprospiraceae bacterium | reverse complement strand
TGAAGAAGGACTTAAGGTTTTCAATAATAGATTAGCCATTGACCCTTACCACCCTAAAGGTCTAGTAAGCAAAGCCAAGCTTTTACAGGCCCTTAATAGAAAAGAAGAAATTGAAGAAATTGCTCCTAAGATTGATAAAGCATTGCAATACGCTCATCCTGATTTTAAGGACCTTGTGGCTTGGAAGAAGATTAAAAGTGAGATGAATATCTAAATCTCATAGTTGTGTGAAAAAAAACAGAAATCCAAAATCGTTCATTACCAAGCCAGTCTATCCTGGTGGGCTAAAGGCCATGCGTGCATTTATTAAAGAAAACCTAAAGTATCCAGAGGATGCAAGGAAGAATAAAATCCACGGTTCTGTATACTGCAAGTATCAAGTAAATTATCAAGGAAAAGTTGTAAAGACAAGAATTATATCTGGTATAGGTTATGGATGTGATGAAGAAGCGATAAGGCTCATAAATCAATTTAAGTTTCATTATACTAAACCTCCTCGGAAGATTAAAGTAACTTATCATAAATCAATAAGGATTAATTTTTCATTGCCTAAGGAAAAATCCAAGTCCGAAAAACAATCATTGAAGATTAATTATTCTGTGAAGGAAAAATCTAAAAACAGTTATAATTACACCATTAATATCTAGCGCTGCTTTATACAGGAAATGGTAAGTAGTTCGTTTTCCATATATTAATGTGATTTAATTGCTCAGGAAACCATGAAATTAAAGACTGCCTTTCTACTTCTAAGCTTATTTATGGTAAGCTCTATAGATGCTCAGTTTCCAGGCCATGAATCTATAGGCTTCTTCTATGAGATAGGTTATCATGACTTGTATACGGAGAATCCACTTGAGTTGCCGGGTGATGAAAAAATAAAGGATTGGTCAATAGGTGTATCTGTAAAAGGCAGATTCAATAATCACTCTGTAAGAGTAAGCGGCATCTACAGCGAACGTGGAGGATACTCCGATTTCAATTCTATAGATGGGCTGTCTTTTAATGCTCAACTTAGAAATCGAATCGGGATGATCCTAATTGAACCACTGTTGTTTCGATTAGGTAACAAAGTTATTTATTCTGACATAGCAGTAGGCTTATATACTTCTGTAAATCTAGTGAGCCAGTTAGATAGAGGTAATGGATGGGAAAAATTTACCGATGTAATGGGATATAGATTAACCAATCTAGATGTAGGTCCATCGCTTCAGATATCTGCAGGCATAGGCATGTTCAGTGTATATGGCATATATATGATAGGCATAAGAGACAACGACGAAACAGCCACCATCATTAAGAACAGGCATTCTGGTATAGGAATTATGGTTTCGTTTTAAATTATATCCTTTTAATCTCGTCCACAACTGTTTCATCATTTCATCTTCATTGCTTCCTCTTATTCCTTTAGAATGTATGTATTCGTTGTAGGCTCATTTAAATGATGAACTTGAATAATAAGTTATCAAGGACATTCTTAAAACCATTTAGCTCTTATTTCTTTATATTTTGTCCTTCCTATAGGAATAATTGTCCCATTTTTAAGCTCGGCCATATATTTGCTCCCTGGTTTTACAATAATTTCCTTGACTTCAGACATCTTCAATAAGTATGATTTGTGGATCCGTTCGAAAGTATGCGATAACAATTGTTCTAGTTTTTCGAGTGATTTATCATGCAGTTCTTTATTTCCATTCGTTAGAAAAAGTTCGGTATAAACTCCAGCTCCTTTTACATAAAGTAGTTCTTCAATAGGTATTAACTGCACCCTATTTCTTTTTTTAATAGCTAAAAATTTAATCCTTTCGCTTTCGCCTTTTTCTTTTCTAATAGAAGCAGTATTCTTAACTCTATCAAAAGCGAGTTCCAACCGATCTCGGTTAAAAGGCTTAGAGATAAAATCTAAAACTCCGTATTCAAAAGCTGTAATTGCTTGTTCTTTATAAGCAGAAATAATGATCGTATGAAACGATTTTGAAACTGCTGTGGTAAGCAAGTCGAAACCATTATGTCCATTAAGATTCAAATCTAGCAGTACCAGATCCAATGAATTATTCTCAATAAATCTTAATGCTTTATCAAGTGTATTAATATGGTTTAACGATTGTAACGCATCCCCAAGAATGGCACGGGTCATGCGTCCTATTCTTTTAGCGATTCTTGATTCATCTTCAACTATTAAAATGTTCATCTTCTTAGTAATATATTTTAATAGTATTTTTCCATCCGTGTTTTGTAGGTTCAGAGGTAAACTCCCATCGATCTTGATAACTTTCGGTCAACCTGGCTTTGACGTATTTATGTCCTGTCCCATCTTTTCTAATAATCATTGATTCTGTTATTGTGTGCGCATATGTCAAAAACGTATAGCATTTATAATCTGAATTTGATTCAAAAACCAACCTAAAATGAATACTGTTATCATCTCTAGGCAAACTATGCGTAATTCCGTTTTCTAATAAAGTGTGTATAATAGCTGGCGGTATTTCTTGTTTAGGATCTATGTCTACTTCTTCCAAAGAATAGTTAATTTCTTTCCGGTACTCCATAATCTCAAGATGTGTACGACAAAGTGCTATTTCTTGTAAAATGGGGATCAATGTTTTATTTCCAATTTGATTAAAAAGATCAAATTCTTTAGCTAATGCCTCAATAAACAAAACCCCTTTATCAGGTGCTTCTTCTATCCAATCAATCAATGAAGTTAAGGTATTCATTAAAAAATGAGGTTGAATATTCTTTTTTAATAGTTCTAGACGAAGGCGTGTGGATTGAACCAATGAGTTTTCGTAGGCAAGTCGCTGCTCTTTGATTCTGAGTGAAAGCAAATACAACATACTAAGCAATATCAAGCTAAAGCCTGCAAATAGGCTGACGCCAAAAGTCGTTACAGATCGTATCAGCAAACACAACAAAAGGATTATAAATACGAGAACAGCACCTTTCTCTTTTCTGAATATCGCATGTATTACAATACCAAAGGAAATAATCAGCATAGCTGAGGTCATATTATTACCAACTAGTCCAAATAAATCATGCCTTGAAAAAAAAATATACAATAAAATTATAGCATAACTACTTAGAATAAATCTTCGCTTAGGATAGGGAAACTGCATAGAGAAATAGAGTGGAATTAAAAAAGATATAGAAAGCATTAAACCACCTATAACTTCTAATCGTATTACGTGAAGACTATAGTGGATGGGAACAGTGGTTCTAATAAACTGAGTCATCGTTAAAGCAAAAAACAGAAAGCAACTAATACTAAATACAAGCATTCTGTATTCTCTTTTATTGCTTAGAAATAGAAAGAGAAAATAAAAGGATGCGACTAAAAATGCACCAGAAAAAATGTGCACATAACTCGTTTCAATGAGTTGGTCGGTTAACAGAGCATCATAACCATCTATCTCAAGAGCATAAATACCTATATGATTTGAAAAATAATAAAGGCTCGACCGTATCGCCATTACATGTGTTCCTTTTTCTGTAAGATTAGTGGGAATACGAAAAGTAGCCCATAGTTTACCTTCTGGACCCAGTGTTGCTTCCTGTCCGGGATTTCCGTTTTTACCAATCAATATACCGTCCCAAAAAACTTCATACTCTCCATAAACCTCTAATTGAATACCATAAGGATGAAAATCTTCGGCTGATTTTAAAATATCAATATAAGTTCTAGACCAAAAAACTTCCCCATTGGGCACATAGGTGAGGTTGCTTACCCAATTTTGATCATTCCAGTTTTTTGCAGCCCAATTCTGCTGGTCTCCTGCATGAAATACCGTTTTGGATTGGTTGAAGATAGCAGATTCTTGAGAGCAAGAGGAAACAAGTATCATGAAGCAGATAGATAGAAAATATGGAAAATATCTCAGCTTCATTTTAATTCGATTTACTGGTACAAACCTAACCATTAAAAAACGGTCTCTACGAGCAGTTCACAATGGTATAGAGCAGTTGGTGCATTTTAGGTTGAAATCGTAAGAAAAAATAGCATCCTTTGTAAGATATACAATAGTGAAATAATTCGCGCCAAAGAAAATGATTATGAAAGAATTACTTAAAAAAAGGTTGTGCTTACAATCGCTTACATTAATCATACCCTTACTACTTCTCAGTGCTTGCAATAAAAAATTATATACCATTGTATATGCTTCAAAAGAAACAGGTAACGGAGACATTTATCTAACCGACAGTAAAGCTAAATCGAAATATAGAATTACCGATCACCCAGAAAATGATGGTTATCCGGCTTGGTCATCGGACGGAAAGCGTATTGCAATTTATGCCTACCATGATGGTAGAAAAACCTGGTCTATACATACAATGAATAGTGATGGCACCAATAGGAATCGATTAACACATGTAAAAAACAAATGGGACAGTTCGCCTGCATGGTCTCCTGATGGCAGTAAAATTGCTTTTGCAAGAGCTTATGCAGATTCTACAGGTGTCTGGCAAGAAGAAATCTGGGTCATGAATTCAGATGGTAGCGAACAAATTCAAATAAGTTCTATTAATGGAGGAGGACCATACTTTACGAATGACGGAAGAATAGTTTTTCATTCTAAATCGAATACCAGTGAAATATGTATAGCAAATATAGACGGCAGTAATACAATAAAATTAACGAACAATAATGCAGAAGATTGGCATCCGGAGGTGTCTCCAGATGGCACACAAATAGCTTTTATATCTAATCGAGATGGCAACCAAGAAATTTATAGTATGGATATAGATGGGGGAAATCAGAAGCGCCTAACTTTTAACACTATTGACGACTGGTATCCATCATGGTCGCCTGATGGATCTAAACTTGTGTTTTCATCCAAAAAGGAACATGAAGATCCCAACATCTATATTATGAATAAGGATGGTTCTTCAATAAAAAAATTCATTCATAATGGAAACAATCCATCTTGGCTAAAAACACGAAAGTAAAAGCACTATTAATTGATAATCTTTTAAAATGAAGTTGAAAAAAGACTTTACAATGCACAATAGAAAATGAAATCTAATAATATAAAGCAAGTAATAATCATGCTCGTTTTGACTTACCAAATTTTCTTTTTTCCTTCTTGTCAAGATAGAGAGAAATCAAATCTTACTTTACTCAGCGATAAAATCCCGACAGATACTCCATTGATTTATGGGCCAGGTTTTCTTACAAGTGACAGTATTCGATCCGGTTCGATAACATTTAATCCCGATATGACGGAACTGGTTTTTAACTATAGAAAAAATCAAGGAAAGATTCCCAATATTTATACCATGAAATTGATTGATGGTAAATGGTCAAAACCGAATCAAGCATCCTTTTCAACCAATAAGTATCTGGATTTTCATCCTCGATTTACTGCAGATGGAAACCGCCTTTATTTTGGAAGTACAAGACCTATAAGCGATACGATTAAAACATCAAATAAGAGTAGAAAATTACATCAATGGTACGTTGAAAAAAAAGAGAACGGTGATTGGAGTGAGCCCATTCTAATGGGGCATCCGTTTGTAGATAACTACATCATGGGTGCGATACCGTCGAAAAATGGTAACCTGTATTTTACTTCAGGCAAAGGAGCTGGGGCTGATGATGAGGGGATATATTATGCCATTAACCAGAATGGTCAGTATACTTCTATTGAGAGAATGAGCGATGTCATCAATACCAACGGCACATGGATAGCTCATCCCTACATTTCTCCAGACGAAAGCTATCTTATTTATGATTCTGAAAAAGCTTCAGAGCCTGATAATGGCGATTTGTTTATTAGTTTTAATCAGGATGGCACTTGGTCAGAATCCTATAGTTTGGGTCCAAAAATCAATACTAAACTAAGTGAAGGTGCTGCCACTGTCTCACCTGATGGGGAATATTTATTTTTCTCCAGAAGTGAAGAAAAAGTAAAAGAAGATGGAAGCTCATATTGGGTATCAAAAATGTATTGGACGGATTTTATTAAGCTGAAAAAAGAACTTCTTGAAAATATATACAGGGGGTAATAAGGTATAAACGAAATAAATAAAAATTCCTCTATACAAAATGAATGAATTCATAAATATGAAAAACAAAACAGGACTATTACTTTTTATATTTCTTTTTCTTGCTTGTGAAAACGAGCTAGAAAAGGACTCTGACACCTTAATCACTAGCAGTCCAAAATATGAAACGTATAATTATTCCGGATTTACAAAAGAAGAAATTTATGGATTCCATAAACGTATTTACGAAGGAGGCAGTTGGACCGAATACGGAGATTTAGAACGGTATTTTTATCTAAATTTCTCTGAAATAATGAATCACTCACGTATACTTAGGTCAGATAAACCAAAAATTCTTGAAGAAATGCCAAGAGATGATGTCAAAAACTTTATTACCCCAGCAGATTTAAAAAAAGGAGGAGGATTAACATTAAATGACTATGTACAGCAAGTAGAAGTTAATGGAATAATTATTATTCATAAAGGCAAAATCGTCTTTGAAGGTTATCCAAGAATGTTTCCTACCGATTTGCATTTTAATATGATAATAACTCAAGTCTTTGTGAGTACTTCAATTGCTATTTTAGAAGACAAAGGTTTAATAGATACGAGCAATCCCATCGATTACTACTTTAAGACATTAAAAGGATCAGGCTGGGAAGGTGTTCCAGTTATCGATATTCTTTCGATGAGTTCCGGAATTGATCATGTCCCATTGGAAACATATGAGAAAAGCTTTGACCCAATAATAGATTTAGCTACTGCTACATCATCAATACCCTCAGGAACGGAGTACCAATGGTCAAATGCAGATGCTATGTTATTGACACTACTAGTAGAGAAAGTTAGTGGAATCACCTTTCGCGAGTTTTTGGGACAGGAAATATGGAGAAAGATAGGATCAGAATATAGTGCTATTTTAGGAATCAATACCAATGGGACTTCTACTTCATATGCCGATGGCCTGTCAACTACCCTTCGAGACCTTGCTCGTTTTGGTCTTGCTTTTACACCGAGTGGTAGAAAAAATAATCACCCCATAATATCTGATGCCCACTTATCTAAAATCAGAAATGTAAATAAAAATCTTAAATCGAAGTCACGGCATTCAGAAGAAGAGATTTATAAAAGTTATCAATGGGGTGCTGTCTACGAAGATGGCGATTTTTATAAAGGCGCACATGGAGGGCAAGGACTTTATATTTCTCCATCTAAAGATTTGGTTATTGCCTTTTTTGGTACTTCCAATACTGATCGTCAAAGGAATCAACTTGATGTCATTTCTCGAAAACTTTCCAAATCTGGATTGTTTGATCTTGAATAAAAACCATCTTAAAAGAAGAATTTGGTTGTAAAAAGATGAAAATTTCTTTTTCTATTCTCTTCCTTATAATTCTTCTTCAATCAAGCGCAGAAAATTTAATTACTTAACCTACCATGCGATTATATTAAAAGACAGAAAACAGTCTTTTGACAGAGAAACCTAAAAAGGGTGTATATGAATATATATAGGAACGGTATACGAGACAATGACGAAACAGATACCGTTATTAAGAACAGGCATTCCGGTTTAGGAATCCTTATATCATTCTAGATTAAATTCCTTTAATACGAGTCCACAATTGTCGCATCATTTCATCTTCGTTGCCTCGAGGTGGACCGCCTTCACCTTCCTTCAGAATGTATGTATCCGTTGCAGGGTCATTAACAATGACAAACTTGAATATGAAGTTCTCCTCATCATCGCTATCCTCTCTGAAACGACCGTACCGCATATCGTTAAACTGAAGTCTTCCATCTTCTCGTTTCAGGATGCTATAATATTGCTTACTGAACCACCTTAAGATTTCAATATCATGGTCTTCTGTGTGGCCTTCAATCATGTGGTGATTCTTAAGAATCTTCTTGAACTTAAATTTCTTTTCTTTATCAAAAAAAGAATAGTATCCCTGTACATAGAATGAATCTGTCTCTGCAGTTCCTGACCACAACACATTATTTAGGATAGAAGGGTTCGTCATGTATTTGTCGTAGACTATATTCTCAGCAGCTAATGAGGAGGTCATCACGTCATCTACTTTATACTTGTTGTATAAGGTGAATATCATGTAGAGGCTACTGAGGCCTATTCCTATCCAGTTCCACATAACTCTACTCTTACTGTTTCTAGGTGATAAAGCTGAAGGGATTAATCCTACAAGAAACAATATTGTGTATAGTGGATCTGCAACAGATATATTATTGAAGGATACACGATAATCTGAAAATGGGGCGAATAGCTGTGTTCCATAAACTGTGAAACAATCTAAAATAGGATGGGTTAATATGGTCCAGAAAAAGAGACTGTACCAGACTCTATAATCTGTCGATACCTCCATCAATTCTATATCTAGGTAATGAACCTTAAGGCGATACATGAAATACAGACCTATGGCTGTACATAATATAATGGAGATCCACATAGATAAACTTCCACCTAAAGAAGATGCTATAAAGGTCACCAA
>CALIQO010000244.1 GCA_938044055.1 uncultured Saprospiraceae bacterium | reverse complement strand
ATATTTTTTACATTTTAATGCATAAAAAAAAGCGTCTTGCTGGTGAGCAAGACGCTTTCTCAAAAGATTATAATTTTATTTTTCTTTATTGTATCCACTGAGTGAAAAGCATCTTACACCACATCACATTCTGATCTGATTCACAGAAGTTTAATCCTGGAATAGGGTTGTCAGAAAAGCGATTTATATGTAATAGTTGCTTTAACACGATTTATAATTATAACACAAAGGTAATAAAATCATTTTCTCCTTCTTTTCCATGGAGCATCTATTTTCCAATTTCCAGCCATAATAGAACCATAAGGTAGAACCTTATCTTTCACTTCACCTAGATTAAAAGTTTCCATCTGCTTCTGAACTGCCTCAGCGTTTTTATAGGCTGAAGGCAATTCCGAAATATCAACATGACCAGAAAAAAACCTCACATCTAGATCAGCGGTTTCTTCTTGAAATACAGATTCAATAGACTTATGTGACAAACTCCTGATGTGAGAAGATCGACTTACATTTCGTCCTGCACCATGTGGCGCGAATCCCATATTATTTTCAGTTGTCTCTCCTTTAACTATTAATATAGGCTCTGCCATATTTAATGGAATCAACCTCAATCCATCTTCAGAATCTGGAACGAAAGAATCTTTAAGAGGGGTCGCTCCCTTAGCATGGTAGAAATAATCGTCCTCCTTAAAAACAAAATTGTGTTCGTTCCAAAAGTTATGAATCGGATCTATCTTCATATTACTGTAGATCGCTTCATGGATGGTATGGTGATTAAGTTTAGTCCATGCTCTGATAATCTGAAGTGCTTCCCAGTATTCTTTTCCTTCATCCGTATCATAAGGAATCCACGCATTGACTTTGAAAGTTTTAGGAGAGTGTTCTTTTCTATACTTCTCAGCATACTTCATTCCTTTCTTATACAAGTGAGCACCGAGCGCTCGACTTCCATGGTGAGTCACTACAATGGTTTCTCCAGTAGACTCTAAAAATCCTACGTATAGAAAATGGTTTCCATCACCTTGTGTACCTAAGTGTTCTCTTGCTACCCTGAAGCTCTTCTGATCGTTTAAGAAATAATTGTTTCTTAATCTATCGGATAGTTCCTTAGGCAATCTTGAAAACTCCTTCCTTCCTCCTCCGCCGAAATGGGTCTGACCCATAGCCATGTCCATCACTTCTTTAGGGTCTACCTTACCCAGATTAGTCATCATTACCGAGCAACATATATCTGCACTGTGCATCGCTGGGTGAATTGCATTTTTAGTTTTCACAATTCCTCCTACTGGTATATGCCCTGCTGGTCCCGTAGGACAAGCATCAGGCATAATTGCACCTTCTACAGCCGTTGCTGTTTTCATTACTTGCTCCATTGAGTGGATAACCGACTGAACATTCTCCTTCTCAATTTCCGTTTCTGATTCTATGTTGACATGAAAATCTTTAGCTTCAGCATGCGGAAGTATATATATCGGCTTTACTTCATCAAGGTACTTAATCATATCCTGTCGATCCATACGAGTATCGTTGATGTGAAACAATGCCTCTTTAAACCACTTTCCTTGACTATACCCGAGATCAATTAAATCTCTTCCAGTAATTTTTCTTTCTGATTTCATAATTTTACAATTTACAAAAACAAAGAAAAAGTGCTTCTACGCACTCTATTTTCATACATTGTAGAAAATACTTAATATGTCTACTAATAAAAATGCACTCATCAGATATCGCACCATAGATACCTGCTTAAGAAATCGCAGCAGAAGATGGACCTTAGATGATCTGATAAATGCATGCTCCGATGCACTCTACGAATACGAAGGCAAAGATACTTTAATCAGTAAGAGAACGGTGCAAGGAGACATCCAGCTTATGAGAGGCAATAAACTGGGTTATGAAGCACCTATTATTGTATATAATAAAAAATACTATACCTACGCAGATGAAAATTACTCCATAACTCAATTGCCTATAGACAAGGTTGACATGGATATCTTACAAGAGTCTATGGAGATGTTGAGACAATTCAAAGATTTTTCAATTTTCCAAGAGATGCAAGGGGTTATACAGAAACTAGAGGACAAGATCTATAGAGAATCGGTTTCAGAAAGCCCCATCATCCATATGGATAAAAATGAAAAACTTAAGGGCTTGCATTACTTAGATAAACTATACCAAGCCATTCTTAAGAAAATTGTATTGGTTATAGGGTATCAATCTTTTAAAGCAAGAACCAAAAGCGACATAACTGTCCATCCTTACCTTTTAAAAGAATACAACAATAGATGGTTTCTGGTAGGAAGGCCAGATGGAAAAAAGGAAGTAATAACCCTCGCTCTAGATAGGATGTCTTCTTTAGACATCAACCTTTCAATAGATTATGACAATCACGACTTCAATGCAGATTCATATTACCACAACACGATAGGAGTAACCGTACTTCAAGAAAAACACATCCTAGACATCGAATTTAAAGTGAATAGATATAATACCCCTTACGTTGAAACGAAACCTTTTCACCACAGTCAGAAAACCATCCAGAAAAACAAAGATGGGTCTACCATATTCTCAATGCGAGTGCATGATAATTATGAGTTGCAAAGGTTGCTTCTAGGATTCGGAGCTGGTTTAGAAGTTTTGAAACCAAGAAGATTGAGAAATACTATGAAGAAAATTTTAAAAGAGGCCTCTATGCAATATGAAAAAGCTTAAGGAAAAGACAATG
>CALIQO010000243.1 GCA_938044055.1 uncultured Saprospiraceae bacterium | reverse complement strand
CCCACCCCTATCCCTGCAATCATTTTCGATGAAAACGGAAATGAGATAGAAAATCCTGACTGGAATACCGATGGTGACGAATATGCTGATTATCGACAAAAAAGTCTTTTCTCTGGAGTTTTTGGTTCTTTTTCAGATGCTCCAGGAGGATTTTCAGAAGAACTACAAGAATTTACTATTTCATTTGGTGCAGAATACTGGTACGATGATCAGTTTGCCGTAAGGACAGGATACTATTATGAGAATCCATTAAAAGGAGATCGACAGTTCTTGACAGTAGGACTTGGATTAAAGTACAATGTATTTGGCTTTGACCTGTCATACTTAGTACCTACTAATAATAGAAGAAACCCACTAGACAATACATTGCGTTTTTCATTGCAATTTGACTTTGCGGCACTTACTAAAGGATACGAAGAATAAGAGAGAAATTCTCTTTAAAATATAAAAGGTCAGTGGATTAAACTCACTGACCTTTTATATTTTAAAATAACATAACATAAGCCGGATTCTGTCATCACACCAGGTGCAATCTCCATCATCTATCTAAGCTGCTTACCCCCCTTGGCGATAAAAATCTTCAGCGAGTAACTTTATTCTTGCGAACCAAGGTATACATAGCATTTCAGCCCATAAGGTTTATCCCCTGTTATCATTACTGAAAACAAGTGTGAGCTCTTACCTCACATTTTCACCCTTACCTTATAAATAAGGCGGTTATTTTCTGCGACACTTGCTGTATCACGCCCTTGCGCGACCCCACCCGTTAGGTGGTATGGTACTCTACGCTGTCCGGACTTTCCTCTGATTATAAATCAGCGATGGAGTGTTATGCTTCCGCAAATGTGCAGCTTTTATCAATTATATATAACTATTTCACAAGAAAACCGATAAAGAGAAGTACATATTGTAATTATCTTTAATATGTAATGAGTACATTTGTAGATATACAACAATAACCTATCTCTCTATCTAATAAAATATCGATTCTTTCTATAGTCCTAATTATTGTCTCAGTAATAGGAATATTATTAATTATCCCTTCTTTTGAGAGTAATGATATATTAAAGCAAGTCGAAGAAACCTTACTGCGAAAGGAAAGCCATTTATCCCATCTCGGAACTGATTATCATGATTTAAAAAGCAAGATCGCTCCATATGAAGCCTGGGTTCTAGATAGCTATGGTAAAAACATATTTTGGAATTCTACTTCTGAATTCAATATCAGTTCTTCCATTTTTAATAGAGGTGGATCAATTGAAAACGGAGAGACCGTAACCAAGTGGCAAGTCCAACTATTCAATCCCATTGATAGTTTCCTTAATACTGCTCTTGTTCATCCCACCGGAGTTAAAATAAAATACTGCCCATCCAGTACCACTTCGATAAATTTAGGCCATGATGTCTATCCTGTAGAGGTTATTTCTCTTAGCCAATTTAACCTATCCTCTTACATATTCAGATTTTGTTTTTGGATAAGTTTACTAGCCCTCCTTGCTTTAATGATAAAACAAGCAAAAACTTTCAAGCAAAAAAGTCTCATAGCTGGGGGTGTTATATTATTGCGCGCGATAATCTTGATTGCTTTCCAGTATGGAATCCAGGGCAACCTAGGTGATTTTTCGATAACCAACTCATTGTTTTCTAATATACCAGAATTGTATATACACATCCTTTATTTTACGGTCCTCATGTTCTTAGTAACCAGTCCGAATCAAGAACAACAATGGATTAATAAAGCTAGATGGATATTTACAATAGGCTTTGTTTATACTTCTTCTATTTATGCTTTAAGCCAAATAATTAAAGAGTACGTATGGAATCAAGGAATCCATATTAATGTATCTCAGACCCTTAATCTGACTCCACAGAACCTGGCTTTATTCATAGCTTTACTAAGTCTTGCCTTTCTGTCTTTTGTTTTTATCATCAGAACGTGTAGATACTTATTCAAGCCCAGGAATAAAAAAAACACCTACTTGTGGTTAGGTATCGGCTCAATCGCCTCTACCTTACTTATATATGGCATCACAGATTTTCCTTTTATATCCCTTGTAGGGTGGGTAATCTTAATATATCTTTCAACGGATCTATATCTAGAGAGTCGATCTAAAAACATAGTATGGTCACTCTGGTGGGTAACCATCCATGGAGCCATGTTGACTACGATGCTGTTTTATTATGCACTTGAAGATGATTATAAATCGAGAAGAGACCAGTTAAATACAGCTTACCATAACTATAACCAGGAAGAACTAGATCAGATTAATGGGATTGATAGCACCTTACAAGTAGAGAATACACTTAAAATCCTAGAACGCCTGCCTGAAGGAGGATACTTTGATGGTAATGATGTCAGCGGATACTTAAGTAATTTCCTAAGATCCCAAGGCTATGATTTTCATTATCAGGTACGGATCTATGATGATGAGAACTTTACTAAAATACAGAAAGAACGGAAGTCTTATTATGAGGTATTAGAAGAAATAGAATATAGTATAAAAATAAAAAACAACACTTTCTATAATCCTCTTAAATCTCAATTTTATCTCCTTTATAATATCCTCGATGATGAAACTTCTTCCAGGTCTAAGGTTGTAATAGAAGCCTATTACCCAGAAAAGTATGTTGATGAGCCGCCGATGTTGGTTTATAATAAAAAAATTTATCATCAGAAAGAAAGGTTACCTGTTGAATCTATTTCATCGATGATCTCTAGTGAAGAAGATTTTTCTGTTGGAAATAGTTCTTTTATCACTACACAATTCGAGAATGGAATCAAACTGATATCTGCAAAACCTGTTGCTGGATACCTTAAACTGATATCCTTATTCTCATATTTATTTACGCTTTCTGGTGTACTGTTGCTACTGATAGCCATTTTTAATACACAGTATAGGTTCTTATCACCGCCACTCGATTTTAGACTAGACCAAAAGAGTTCATTGAAAAACAGAATTCAACTTAGTGTAATAGCATTGATCATCTTCACTTTTCTTATCATAGGAATTCTGACTGCTATATTCTTCAATAACGTCCTTAGAAACAATAAGCTAGCTACAGAGGATCGCAGTATATTAAACATCGTCAATTCTATTTCTGAAGAAACCAGAATAGCCAATGATGCTGAAACAATACGACTTAAAATATCTAATAAACTCTTTGAACTTGAGGACATGTTTACCAATGAAGTATGCTTCTATGATTCAGAAGGAAACTTAATTGAAGCTTACAATGTCAATCCGCACGAAAATAGTAGAATTAATTATCAAGTATGGTCAGATTACCAACATAAAAACAATGTCACTTTACGTGCCCAGACAATTGCTAACAATCATAGAATTATACCCATCCTCATACAAGATAAAGCGCCGATAGGTTACTTATCTATCAGCCAAAGCTCTGATGCAAAATCTAAAGTAAGCATACTGGATTTTCTATCAACTCTTCTTAATGTATATGTCTTTCTGTTTCTGCTAGCAGGTGCAATTGCCATAGCAATTTCTAATTCTATTACTCAACCCCTTTCTTCTCTTGCTAACAAATTTAGAGAATTTAAGCTAGGGAAAATTAATGAGCCGATAGAGTGGCAACGAAAAGATGAAATAGGAGATCTTATTACAGACTACAATAACTTAGTGAAGCAACTGGAAGAGAGTGCATATATCATTGCTAAAACGGAAAGAGATACTGCATGGAGAGAAATGGCGAAACAAGTGGCACACGAAATTAAAAACCCACTTACTCCGATGAAGCTTTCTATCCAATACTTACAGAAAGCGATAGATTCTGGAGCCGATAACATAGATCAGATGATTAAGCGTGTAAGCAATACACTTATCGAGCAGATCAACAATCTATCTGAAATCGCCAATGAATTCAGCAATTTTGCCAAGATGCCTAAGTCTAATAATGAGAAGCTTGCTGTCAATGAAATCGTAGAAGCTGTTCACGATCTATTCCGTAAGAGGGACGATATGG
>CALIQO010000242.1 GCA_938044055.1 uncultured Saprospiraceae bacterium | reverse complement strand
GATAATCCCCCAGGAATTTCCTTCCCTGTAGGTCATGAATTAGAAGGAATGGGAGGACTCGGGCTTACATGGCAAGGCTTTTATTTTCAAAACGGAGAATTACTTACGCCACCTACTTTTACAAAAAATAATGTCCGAGAAGGCGCGGCGCTGAGCAATATCATGATCGGTTCTACAGGACTTTCTCTAGACATCAATGTCCTAAATCTAGTAGATGTTAACCAGGGATCTCTTGACGGCTGGGGCTTCTCACTGGATACTGTAAGGATGAGTATTCTCAACAACAATCTTACAGAAGGCAGATTAATGGGGACTATCAATCCGCCACTTCTAGGCCAGGGAGACTTCTTAAAGTATACCGCTATTATGGAGAAGAATGACAACGAAGATTATGAATTTTACGCCATAGCTGTTCCAGATGGTTTGGTAGAGATGCCACTGTCTCTGGCCAAAGTAGCCCTGTGTCCCAACTCCTATGTTTCCTTCACCTTGAATCCCACAGAAACTAAAATCAACACTTTCTTAAAAGGTCAGATGGCCATCCATGTGCAGGAGAATCTACCAGATGACTTTGTCTCCACTGGATTAATTCCTGACCTCTCTATCCGGTTAGCCGACTTCCAGCTCAATTACGACAATGACTATGGCTTCATCATGGAATCTGATGTCAATGATGGAACTGGATCATCCTTGGGTTTTGGAGTGGATGTTCAAGATGCAACTTGCGGCGATCTATATTCTGGACCCGTCTGGGAATTCGAAGAATTCGAGGGATATGATTACGATGTGGATGACTTGCCTGATCTTTTTACAGAAGGTCTTCCTGATGGTGTAGATGCAGACGGTGCATCTCCTCAAGAAACCATAGACGGATTCCCCATCTCTATTAACGATTTAGAATTGACCCTTCAAGGAAGTGAACTGGCTATTGATTTCGATGTAGATCTTTCTCTATCTGGAGGACCTCTCGAAGTAGCTATAGGTACAAGACTCCGATTAAGTAGCAACCTTGATTTCGACGAAAACGGATTGAAGCGGTTTAAGCCGACAGGCATAGAACTTCTATGCGGCCGCATCGGTGGAGATGAAGGGATGAGTATCAGTCCATTCACATTGAAAGGGGAAGTATGCCTGGAAGAATATGATGATGGGTCTAGAGGATTTACGGGTGATGAGATAGAGCTGGGGCTAGGGTTGGTCAACCTTCAATTGAGTGCAGGATTCGGAAAAGCAGGAAGCGCCGATGATGGAGAATATGGAACAGAAGATTATTATGGGTGGTGGTATGTAGATGGATTGCTCCGATTTTCTCCAGGTATATATCTGGGTCCACCTGTAGTTGCACTTAATGGTTTCGGCGGAGGAGTATACTGGAACGTAGATGCTCCTCAGTTAGGTGCAGATGTAATCGATGGAATGATGGCAGATGGCAAGGATGCTTCTGGAGAATTGGATCTAAAACCGACACCTTCTTTCGGTACTAAGTCTTTCGTGGCAAGAACGAGCATGAGTCTTATATCAGATCCATTATTTATGGTAGACCCATTCATCTCTGGAACATGGCAAGACAACCGGCTGGCAGAATTATCCCTCGGTGGTGACTTCTGGATGCTTGCTCCTTCTTACGACATGCGCGATGATGCAAGATTGTATGGAAGTTCAGTAACAAGTCTCACCTTCCAGGACATCAATGGTTCAACCAAGGTTGCTGTCCAAGGGCAGAATGAAATTTATGCTGACATCATTCCTAACCTATTGTATGGAGCTGGTACCGATAAGAAATTAATCTCTAATGAATTCATCATTGCTTCTGAAGACATGATAGACCACGAGAGCAATAGCGATGACGATGATGTATTCTGGTTCTTTAATGCAGGGAATCCATATGACAATGACCTCGCTGGGATCGTCATGGAACTTCCTGGATTCAACCTTGATCAGACTGAAGAAAGTGGGAACAACATAGGCATCAAGCAATCAGCGGCCATTCTAGGATATGCTATGGTCGGACAGAATATACCTACTTATCTGCCTCCACCTCCAGATCAGATTGCAGCCCTATCAGCAGGTCAAGATGAAGACGATAACAATTTTTCTGGTGATGCTTTAGAACAAGAAGAACGCGCTTCACAAGAAGGTCAGACAGGTCATGGTCTTGCATTCGGTGTACACGCCATCGCTTCTAGTGAAATCAATGCTGTCTTCTATGCCAGCTTAGCCATCTATGCGGGATTGGACATTCTGTTAGTTAAGAATGAAGACAATATCTGTTATACATCCGCTGGAAGTATAATAGAAGATCCCGGAGTCAATGGGTGGTATGGAACTGGTCGAGCGTATGCCGGAATGGAAGGAAAAATCGGTGTGAAAGGAAAGCTTTTCGGTAAGGAAATCGATGTAGTTGTGATGCACCTCATTGCCGCCATTATGGTTGAAGCTGGTGGACCAGATCCGATGTGGTTAGACGGGAGAGCGTCTCTATCATACTCTCTTCTTAATGGCACCATCAAGGGATCAACCAGAATGATGATATCCGTAGGTGAGAAATGTGTGCCTCCTGTAACAAGTCCATTTGACTTTCCGATAATAGCGGAATCTTATCCTGATGAGATGACCACTCGAGACATAGATCCATTCGTCAGTCCCACCGTTTCCTTTACTGTACCCATCGGGGAATCCATAGAAATACCAGGCATCGATCCGATCACTCCGTGGGAAACTAGAATATTCAAGTTTCGAGCGATGCTTGACGAAGAAGACTTTTCACTTTCTAAAGAATGTACCAATTGTGGAGACACAGAAAGAGATACCCGTTATGATTTAATCGCAGAAGATGGACGATCAGCAACATACAATCCAGAAGAAGCACTGACAGGATTAAAGGGGGACGAGGAAGAAAAGGAATACACCATGAACATTAAGGTTTATGCTGAAGAATATATTGACTACGTCCCAGGAAAAAGTGCTTACTGGAATAAGGTCAGTATCGATGGAGAGGAATGGGAAGAATCCAGGGAAATTACTTTTACAACCATGGCTCTTCCGGGTCAGATCGATGAAGATCAAATAGGAAAAACGAAGCCTTTTAGAAATCAGAAATTCTACATGCAAGGTGAAACGACCCATCAGATGTATGTCCATACAAGAGACAACCTAGAAGACTTCTATTTCTACGATGAAGACATACAAGGAAAATCGTACGATTATGAAGTGGTCATAAAAAACAATAAAACCCAGGAAGAAGTATACCGTGCTCCGCTCATCTATGAATCGGCAAATATGAAAGCGAAGTGGGATAGACCAGCTTCATTAGACAACAATACGGAGTTTCTAGCTCAGTTGATTCGATCCAAAGTCGGTGCAATTGACAACCTCCAACAAGAATTCAATTACAATCTTATTACCATTGCTGAGGGTAATTATAGCAACATCGGAGGTAAAGATGTGGACTTCTCCTATGAAGTCACTCCTCTGGTTCCAGATCTGTCTCCTGCATATACGGTAGGTGCCGGTGAAGAGTTGATTTACTCTTTCATATTCGAAACCAGCAAGTATAATACCTTGACTGAAAAAATGGCTGAGGCGAATATCGAAATTGAATATAAAGATGGATTTCAACGATTAGACATAGTAGGAACTGAAGGATTCGACGAATACGACATCATAGGAAAACTAGATGATGATTCTTACTATAGTGCTGAACCTAAAGTTTCTATAGAAGATCCTTTTACCAGTCCTTTTTTAAGAGATGAAGTAAAACCCGTTTTAGAAGAATTTACAGAAATATGGAATTCAGCATACTACGATAACTGGTATGGTGTATTCACTTGCATCGATGGAGATCTTGTAGATGAAATCATGGATGAGATCAACGACAATGACATACTTGATCAAGTCGGTTCTGGGTGGAACGATACAGGAGGAGGTGGCATAAGGGGACCTTCTACTTACCCTTTGAATTATAGATGTGACACTGTAAAGTATAGATGGCCCAGGTTATATGACAATTATGATTACTCCTTTCATTATGACTGGAGAGAAGATGTAAGTCAACCCCTTAATGAACATGTCAATATAGGATCATACATCAAGCAAGATGAAGAAGATGATGATATTATATTGAATCAAATCGATCTTGGTAGCCTATTTATAAATAATAATACATCTCATAGAGGCCCGAATATATATTCTAAAGAAGAAACAGGTGCACAAAACTTATCAACAATAGATATAGCTGCAGGAGGTACTATAGAAAGTATATCTACTGAAAACATCCTTAAGATAAAGTACTATGTAACAGATGATATCATCGATGATGCCTACCAGATGGTAGAAGCGGCGGAAGAGAATATTGATTTCACCGAGAATAGTTATGCCCTCGGGACGCCTCCACTGGGTCAAGCATATTCAGATGCAACTATTACCAGTCTTCTAGCAGAAATCAAACGTGTAAAAACGGCCATTGAAAATAGCGACTTGGTTGATGGACCATTTCAGATATTAACTCATACTCATGGGGGCAGTTCTTATGAAACACTTACTCGTTTTTCCAATGAAATAAAATTTACATACAACACATCGTACGAAGACTACACTCATGTAAACGGAACTTCTGTAACCCTTTCATTTAAATCTAACAAGCAATGAGAATAGCAATCACTCTATGCATTCTTCTTACAACACCATCCCTACTATTGAGTCAGGAAAGGTCTGTAAGTAACCAATTTAAAGGAGACATCCACTTAATCAGTAAGCATTATGGTGACAGCATCGCCCTACGCTGGGGTTATGATGAACCGGATTTATGGTTCCATCATCTATCCAGACCCGTATCCATATATCGGAAGGATTTATCAGACCCTGAAAATGCGTATGTATTGATCGATGAAGTAAAACCATGGACTGAAGAAAAAATAGAAACATTTGCTTCAAGCGCAAGTAATCCAGATATGCTCGTAGTTGTCTTGCAGAACATCCATCGAAACTGGGAAAACACCTATAAGGATGGAGATGCCAGCCTAATGGAAAAAATCGATAATTTCAAGAACAGGTGGTCGCTTGTACACTACGCCTCCGACATGGATAAAACAGCTGCTCAGATGGCTGGTCTGATGTACATCGATAGAGACATAGATTCAGAAGTTACTTATAGCTATAAGGTGGCAGCGACCCCAGGAAATTTCTTTCCTAGAGAATCTTACCAGATAACGAATCGAAATAGATCTACCCCGCAACCGCTGCTATACGATGCCCTTGGAAAGGAAAATGAAGTTCATCTATTGTGGGAAAGAGCATATCATGAAGAAAAATTTTCTGGATACTTTATAGAAAAGTCTATGGATGGAAAATCATTTTCTAGAATCAATGAAGTTCCTTATGTACAGATGTTTTCTTCAGAATTGAATGAAGCAGATTTTTTCATATTTAAAGATTCAGTGCATACGGACAAGATCCATTACTATCGTTTGATAGGTATAGATGCATTTGGTGACGCAAGTCAACCGTCTATAACATTATCTGCAAGAAGCAAAGATCTAACTCCACCTCCAGCACCA
>CALIQO010000241.1 GCA_938044055.1 uncultured Saprospiraceae bacterium | reverse complement strand
TATTATTGCAAATATTTATGAAACTGATGGCAACAAAATCAAACTCATATCATTTCATGTCAATGATGAATACTATTTGAAATCAGAACAGGAATAGTTCATATAACTGTGTCTATTGTTTACAATAGACTTTCGCTTCTTGCTTTCAAGAAGCGCCCTTCTCTCGGAAGGAGGCCGTAGGCCGACTGGAGAGAGAAGGGCGTCGGATTTTCAATAAGGGATTCTTTCAGGGTATTTCTTGAGTATGTCCCTTTGAATCTGTACCCATCCATACGCCTTTCTTTTCCATGATTTTTTATTGTGCATTAGTGACAGATACAGCTGCTTGGTCAGAGCTGTCTGTGACACCCAAGCAGCCTTAGACTTTATTAGCTTGCGCATTACTCTATGTAGGGCCTCTACTGGATTAGTGGTATATATCATCTTGCGCATTCCTTCTGGAAAATCCATAAAGGCGATAAGTTCTTCCCAGTTACTTTCCCATTGTTTGACTATGTAATCATACTTTTCTCCCCATACCTTTTCAAAGGTGGCTAAGGCTGTCTGTGCCTCTTCTCGGCTTATCGCTGTGTATACCTTCCTAAGACCTGTTATCACTTTCTTTTTGTCTTTCTCATCTACATACTTAAGTGAATTACGTACCTGGTGAACTATACATTTTTGTACTATGGCCTGTGGGAAATTATCAGCTATTACTTCTGTGAAGCCTTGTAAATTATCTGTGCACATTACTAGTACATCTTTAACGCCTCTTCTCTTTAAGTCATTGAGAATCAGCCCCCACTTGCTCGCTCCTTCATTCTGTTGTACATATAGTCCTAGCAAATCGCGGTGTCCATGCCAATCTATTGAATATACAGTGTAAAAGGCATTAGTCTCATACTTACCTTCGTTTCTCACCTTAAAGTGTATAGCATCTAGGTAGATGACAGGATAAAAATTTTCTAATCCTCTGTTCTTCCATTCTTCAATCTCTGGCAACACCTTATCTGTTATCTGGGATATTTTACCAGAGCTTATCTCTACTCCCAACATCTGTTTTAAAAGTCGCCTTACGTCTTCTACTGAATTGCCTTGAGCATATAAGGCGATGATCTGATCGTCTAATCCACTTGTTAGTTCACGTTGACGTTTTGGTACTAATTCAGGCTCAAAATCCGCGTTCCTGTCTCGAGGGGTCTCTACCCATATATCTCCTGTATTCGTCCTAACTTTCTTTACCGTTTTTCCATTCCTCTTGTTCTTGTTTCCTTCCTTTAGTTCTTTCTCCATAAAGGAATCCATCTCTCCTTCAATGATCGTATTGACCATGCTTTGTAGTAATTCGCTAAACGGACTATCTTCCCCTAATACAGGTTTCTTACTATACAAGTGTTCTTTCATCCGGGCAAATAACTCTGATTCTTTGTTGATTACGTTCTTCTTTTTTTTCATATCTGCTAATTTAAGAAGACACACTTATTTGAACACACTCAATACTTTTTGTGATAATTGTAGATTTTCTTTCTTAGTTAAAAAAGAAATTCAGAGCCTCTTCAATCAACGAGAACAAACTTATCATACCACCACCCTTACTCCTTTATCGAATCATCCACTTCATGTAATTCCAGCTCTGTCAACTTGACTTCTAGTATTTCTATAGGGCCATGATCTCCTTGGATCATAATCGGTCCTCTCGCGGCTTCATCGTTGTCGAGTGCTCCTCCTGTAATACCGGGTATCATCTGATTGGTGATGATGCGTTTTCCATTAGCAATGATAGAGACTTTTCTTCCGATCAGTGTGATTTCGAATTTCTGAACTTCTCCAGCATGGAATGCAGCCATCTCATTAGGAGTAAGGAATCCATATATCCCTCCGAATAAAATGGATGAAGGTTCCTTACCATATCCATCTTCTATCTGCACTTCGTAACGGCCTCGGAGATAGATACCACTATTGGCTCCAGGTTTATATCTAAAGCTTACTGTAAGATGAAAATTCTCAAAAGTTTCTTCAGAAACAAGATTGGCTCCTGAAGCTTGGTTGGTCAAGACTCCATTAATTACTTTCCACTGACTGTTCTCCCCAGTCTTCCATCCAGTAAGATCCGTGCCGTTGAATAATTTTCTTTCGTACAACTTTCTGGTGTGTCCGTCTGAAGCAAGTTTCGGAGCCCTCGTACCTGTGTACATGTATTCATTGCCATCGGTATATATCATTTTCCCTACTAGGTTGTCGCCTTCTATCGCTCCTGAGAAAGACATGTCACCAGCGCCTCTTTCCCATTGCTTCGGAATGGTAAAAGAAAAACCTCCATCCTTGCTGATTTTCACTTCTGATATGGGTCGCGCACTTCCCATGGCGTAGACGAATCTGCCTACCAGTGTATTGAAACCAGATTTTTTTACCTCTAACCAGCTGCATAGGGAATCACCATCCTTATCTATGATTAAGTTCCACTTGCCTATATAAGGTGAGTCTTGAGTTACAACAACATTTGCGAAAGCAGTAAAGAAAAGTAAAGCGAGGATACGCATAGAACGATTTTTTATTGAAGAATAAAAGTAATGAATAAAATAGGGATGGTAGCAGAGTGAGGGACAGATGTTCTAATGATACATCCCATCTTTCACATCCGATTACAAATATTATCTCAGACATTGTAACTATTGTAAGAACCGTTGAGTATTCTTACGGTAGAATTCTTTCAATGAGGCTTATATGTCCCTAGAATAATGGTTGAGGAAAAATTAAATTTCAGTAAAGCGAATCGATTCATACCTTTTATTATCCTTCTCGGGATCGGCATAGGTCTGGCAGCTTATTTTATGGGAACGGATAAAAGCATCCTGCAGACCATAGTATCGCATGTTATCACGAGTCTTGTCATAGGCTAC
>CALIQO010000240.1 GCA_938044055.1 uncultured Saprospiraceae bacterium | reverse complement strand
ATATCGGAAACAGTAAAGAATCTGACATAGGGTCATAAGTGTTTTCTAAACCGTCGGCATTTTTAATCCTATAGATGAATTTCTTACCATATGTAGAGTATGAATTAATTATATAGTCTGTGTTTTTCAGATCCAGTCTATCGTCAGTTGCGTTATATGCAGTCGATTTCCCATCTGCTTTCTTACCTATGAAAATCGTCTTTAGACCGCGTTGGTTTTTTTTGGGTAATATAATTTCTGAGTATTCGTTGTTCATTACTTCCTTGTTATTTTGAAAATCTATTAGCCCTAGATTTCCTTCTTTGCATGTAACACCATATGAATCTATAATGGGTAGGTTAACAGTCTTTAGAAAAGTTTTAGAACCACCAGGAAGTGTGCATGATTCTACTGTTGAGTAGAGTTTTTTTCCATTAACATCCATAATAGAGTAATTTAGAGAATTGATGCTCTCTTCAGATATGGCATAAAACACACCATTGCTATTATACCCTGTAAAATGATCGAAATCTTGATCCAGTAAAATGTCTCCTTTAGTATTTATAACATTGAATTTGCCTGAAGCTTTATTCTTGACAGCAAGATATAGCTCATTATTGGGTTTGTGATTTATCCATTGCATATATTTAATCGGAATGGAATAGTTATTAAGATCGGAAATAGGAATTTCTTTCTTAGAGTTGAGATCTATTCTTCTAATGTTGATATATTCTGTTGTGATTTTACCTCCACCATCATTCATTGATTTTCCATTATCTGCTACAATTACAGAATGCGTTTCTTCATTATAGAATAACCTGTCATATTTATTCTTTAGAATAACTTTTAAGTTCTTATCTACAACCCCATATTTTTTCTTGAAATAGATATAAACATCTTTATAATCACTTCCTGAGAGTGTATATTTTTTCTTAAATTTTTTAAGCTCTTTTTTTGACGCTCCTTGACATACTAAGAAGTTTGGTATAAGTAATATGAGTATGCTAAGGGTCCAGACTAGAGTATTCGATTTCATAATTAGTACTTTCATAAATTGTGGTCTACTGAAATTAATAAAAATCTTTTACTTTATTTATGTTCTATTTTGAAATTATGAAGTATGCACAAGTCGTCCAATTTTAAGTTACCTATTATCTATAATCTTCCTGCGGGATCAGAATTGCTTATCAGAGAAGCACATCCAGATGATTCTGAAGAAATAATATCCTATGTCAATCAAGTCGGAGGAGAAACTGATTTCTTGACATTTACGAAAGGAGAATTCACCAAGACAGTTGAAGAAGAAAGAAGTATTCTTCAATCTTATCTAGATGTTGAAAATCAGATCTACCTTGTTGCTGTAGTAGACAATAAGATTATCGGTTTGTTGAACCTGGCAGCTAAACAGAAGCCCCGATTAAGGCATGTAGGAGAAATGGGTGTTTCAGTATTGAAAGATTTCTGGGGTCTCGGTATAGGTAGATTGCTAGTAGAATCACTTCTGCAGTGGGCTTATTGCAACCCTATAATTAAAAAAATAAATCTCCTTGTTGTTGAAAACAATCTGCGAGCAATAGAATTGTATAAACGCATTGGTTTTAAGGAAGAAGGGAGGTTCGTTAATGACTTCTACCTTGATGATACTTATTATGATGGAATTACAATGGGCATATGGCTTGGAGAATAATCAATTCTCTTTTTCATTTTTCATTGTATTAGAGTTGATGTAGTTTTCCTCAATCAGTGTCCACCCTGAAATGATTTTTCTCAAGTTAATTCCAAGTCTCTTAGCTTCAGGGCTAGTCCAGGTGTAACTGATTGATCTACTATTTATACCTACTTGATTTAAGGGCTCTTCATAGATAGCTAGTTTCATTAAATCAATAGTATGTGCGAATTGTAATTGTGTCAATTCTGCAGTATAATCAATCCCTTCTATATCAAGCTCTACCATTCCTCCTTGGTCATGCATTTTTAGATCAGCTTGAAAATATATACTATCTGGATTATCAGGCATCGGATACTGCAACCATCCTGAGAAGTAACGGCACTTCAGAAATATATAGGGACTGGATGTATCGATGTCATACAATGCATGGGCAATAACAGTATCGCCTTTTAATTCCAGTTCCAATGAATCACTTACAAGCCGACCTTCAGACCACTGGGTTTTAATTTTACGTACTAGAACCTGAGTTTTATTGTTTCTACCTTCATATAGTTCTAGGTGTGCCAATTCACTATTCAAAGTGTCTTGATGTAGCCTGATATGCAGATGCCTGTGCATGCTAGCGCTCTTGTCTCGATGGATTTCATCCTCCGTATTTTCTTTCCAGTATTGTAGGAAATTGTCGTAATGTCCATCGTAGATTAATACCTCATGTGATTCTTTATGATCGGATGATGTTTCTGTACATGATTGTGCCCCTATTGACAATAGAATGAACAGAATCAACAGAATCGTGTATTGTAATGAAATTCTAATCATGAGAACTGATTGCTGAGTTTGAGAATACAATTGGTCACCACATAACTTGATTTCAACAATAAAGTATTCCTACCTCAAGTTGTGTATAAATTTCTTAAGCATACAATATAGTTAAGTAAATTAACTATTTTAGGCTTTTGAAAGTATTATATAGTTTTTGAATTTATAGAATCTATGTCGGAAATGAATACAATTGTAAAATTGGCAGCAAGGCCTTCTGGCCATATTAAGGAAACGGATTTCATGGTAGAAGCAGTCGCGATGAAATCATTAGAGGAAGGTCAAGTAAGAATTGCAACAAAGTTCATTTCTCTAGATCCAGCTATGAGAGGTTGGATGAATGCTGGCACGACCTATATTAAAGGTGTAGAAATAGGTGCACCTATGAGGGCATTTGCCGTAGGAGTAGTTCTAGAAAGCAGACACCATGATTTCCACACAGGAGCATATGTTTCTGGATTATTAGGTGCTCAGTCTCATCCAGTTATAGACGGCAAGTTTCTTCAGAAACTAGAGGTAAGAGATGAGCCATTGTCTTATCATCTAGGTATTTTAGGAATGCCCGGTATGACCGCTTACTTCGGATTACTAGAAAGGGGGAAACCTGTCGCAGGAGAAACAGTCTTCGTGAGTGGGGCAGCAGGGATAATAGGCTCTATGGTTGGTCAGATTGCTAAGATTAAAGGATGTACGGCCATCGGAACAGCAGGAACATCTGCTAAGTGTCAATTCCTCATAGATACATGTGGGTTCGATGGCGCTATCAATTATAAGGAAGAAAATGTAAAAGAACGATTGAAGCAGTTAAGTCCAGATGGAGTGCACGTGTATTATGATAATGTAGGCGGACCTATTCTAGATACAGCACTAGGACACCTT
>CALIQO010000239.1 GCA_938044055.1 uncultured Saprospiraceae bacterium | reverse complement strand
CTACTTCAGAGAATCTGTTTCCCATAAATCTCTTAATAGAAGAGATGGTTCTCTGTGGATTAGTAATCGCTTGTCTCTTAGCTGGATCTCCTACTTTTCTTTCTCCATTGTCAAGAAATGCAACTACAGAAGGGGTTGTTCTTCTTCCTTCCTCATTCGGAATTACAACTGGCTCATTTCCCTCCATGACGGAGACGCATGAATTAGTAGTACCGAGGTCAATTCCTATAATTTTACTCATATTGAATATTAATTTTCAGATTAAAATGATTGTAATGGCTATAAAACATAAACTCCAGTAAGCTATTTTTTAACCATCGGATAATTAAATTCCATTATGGATATATCAATAGCCATACCATGCCTCTTTTCTGACATCTTGTACATGGATTTCCCACATAGTTGGCAAAATTCAGAATACCCATATGACATTAAGTCAGTAATCCTGTCATGTTTTTACAGAAAAGCATTTTTATTAACACATTCTAAGGATAAAGGAATCTACTTTATAATCCACTACAATGCTTACATAAAACAATGAGTACCAAGTTATTACGCAACAATTAAAAACATGTTATTGAATATCTCTATAATCAAACTTAAAATTGTCATAATAATAGAGGTCGATTATGCAATCAATGATACTTTTGCATCATAATGATAAGTTTTAATACGTTTCTCTTAAAACTTACTCTCCCCTTCTAGTGCCAACAATCTTGCAATGCATTATTGACATCCCACAATACATACAACGATGATTAAGAAAATCATAAAAATACTCGCATTCACATTTATAGGTTTATTGCTTGCATTGATCCTACTACCTTATGTGTATGGAGACGAAATAAAGGATGGATTGAAAGATGCCATCAATAGCGAGATCAACGCCGTTGTAGACTTCGATGATATAGGCGTTTCTTTCCTTAAAAGTTTTCCAGATGTCCAAGTGCATCTAGATGGTTTTACAATTGTAGGAATAGATACGTTCAAGGATGTTACCCTTGCAGAGATTAAAGCCATAGACATCGATGTCTCCCTGACTTCAGTTATAAAAAAATCGGAACCTTACCAGATCAGGTCTTTTATCGCTTATAACCCACAGGTTAACCTATGGGTTACTCGTGACAATACGGCTAATTATCTCATCACCAAGCCTTCTGAGAATACTTCTAACTATAAGGGAGAAATAGAGCGTTATCAAGTAGTAGATGGTACCATCAATTACCGCAATGATGTATCCTCGATGTCGATGAATATCGGCCAATTAAATCATAAAGGAAAAGGGAATTTCACTCAAGACATATTTGACTTAGTAACAGAAACTGAGTTGGAGGATCTTACTTTAAAAGTTGATGGGATTTCTTATTTAAGAGGAGCTTCCGCTTCCGCAAATGGAATTTTACTGATGGACTTGCTGAATGAGAAATACACACTCGGCGAAAATAAAATGACACTTAACGGATTAGATTTCAATCTGAATGGATTTTTTCAATTTAAAGGAGATGACTTATACCAGGAGATTTTTCTTGAGTCAAAGAATTGTGATTTCGGCAAGTTATTCTCTCTTGTTCCCGGTGCATACACTGCAGATTATCAAGATGCTGAAGTGCATGGCGAAGGAAACATATCTGCTTCCGCAAAAGGAATCTATGATGCAGTGAATGGCAGATATCCTTCTTTTACACTAGATCTCAAGACCAAAGACGGGCGGATAAAATACCCGCTACTTCCTAATTCTATAGGGGTCAAAAACTTCGATATAAGAGTCGATCATAGAGGCAATGATCTGAGCCAAGTAGATATATCCATTCCAGCGTATGATATCCGCTTAGGAAGCGATCGTGTGCATGGAAAGATGGACGTCATCTGGTCTCGTAATAACGCTCAGATAGAAGGTGCTATGAAGGGAAACATGAATTTAGAATCGTGGAAAGATTTTCTGCCATTGGATAAGACAACAACCCTCCAAGGCAAGCTAGATATAGATGCTACCATAGATTCTGACTTAAATACCATCCAAGCAGAACAATACGAGGATGTGGTTTTTTCTGGAAACGTTTCTGTAGAAAACCTAGATGTAGAAATTGAAGGGGCCCCTAGAGTTAAAGTAGAAAGACTTAATGTTACAGCTGACCCTGTGAAAATGCTATTCAAAGGTGAAAAGATGTTTTACGGAGCATCAGACTTCGATTTAGAAGGATCTATCGATAATCCTCTCAATTACATAACGGCTAATACAGTGGATGGATTGGTGTCATTTAAAGGCAATCGCATTCAAGCTTCAGATTTCTTATTGATAGATACAGTTAAAGCTACTTCACCATCAACACCATTAGTACTGCCTATTTTAGATCTTGTTGTCGATGGGGAAGTGCAAGAATTGATCTATGAAAAATGGACATTGAAAAACCTTAAATCTAAGGCTCAAGTTAAGGACGGAAGTCTGGTTCTTGAAAAGTTAACAGGTAACATAGAAGGCGATGCATTTGCCTTGAGCGGAAAAATAGACAACTATGAAGCAGCCATGGAAGAACAAGGTATGGTCACCGGAAAAATGCGCTTTACTTCTGCTTACATTAATGCCGACAATTACCTTGTAGAAGCGGAAGAATCAGGAAATACAGAATCTTTTATTCTACCTGAAAACATGGATATCGACTTAGATGTTAAAGTAGACAAGCTGATTTATGATGGCATAACATTAAAGGATGTTAATGCTCAAGGCAAACTAGAGCCTGGGAAATTCATCATCCAGAAAGCAGAATCTTCTAGTCTAGGAGGAATACTATCCACAACGGGATTGCTATCCACTACTGAATCAGGAAATCCAGAATTCAACTTCAGGATCGACGTCGGAAAAATGCAGTTTGCAGAAGCATTCAAAAGCCTAGAAAGTTTCGGTAAGCTTGCACCAATTGCAGAATTTATATCTGGCCATTTTAACTCTACCTTGATTATGAAAGGCTCCCTCAATGAAGACTTATCTCTTAACCTAGGCAATCTGACAGCTCAAGGCTATGTTGAAACCATCAACAGTTATGTCAAGGGATATAAACCACTAGGTAGTCTTGCTGAAAAAGTCAACCTCAAGAATCTATCAGAGTGGGCACTTGAAAACACGAAGAACTGGTTCGAAATTGATAAAGGAACTGTGACCCTTAAAGATCACACCTACCATCTGGGAGAAGGTATAAACGTCACTGTAGCAGGAAATCACCATATCTCTGATGGGATGAGCTATAAGCTCCTGGCTGAAATCCCTCGAGAACTACTCAGGAAAAACCCTATCTCAGGCGCCCTAGATCAAGGCGTAAGTCTCCTTGAAAAGGAAGCCAGCAAACTAGGTATCAATGTACAACCAGGAGAATTGCTCCTATTAGATATAAGCCTATCAGGATCTCTACTTAATCCTCAGGTTAAGATTACCCCGGTAGGAACAGCAGGCAAGCCGCTTGATGAAATGGCCAAGGATGAGTTGATAAAAAAGCAAGAAGAAATAAAAGAAAAAATAGAAACTGAAATAGCTGATACTAAAGAAGAAATCCGAGACAGCATTCAAGATGTTGTAACTGAAGTAAAGGACACTGTATCCGCTGTTGTAAATGAAAAAGTAGAACAAGCTAAGGACACAATCACATCCGTTGTGAAAGAAACGGGAAAAAAAGTCGTGGATAGTCTGTTACAGAAAGTACCTAAAGATACAGTTGCAACTAAAGTAGTGGACATACTGCAAGAGAAAACAGGCAAGGAAGTGGATGATATTAAAAAGCAACTCGAAGACTTTAATCCATTCAAGAAAAAGAAAAAAACTAAAAAAGATACAATCAAGTAGAATTATCTAAACCAGTAATTTAAATATTAGATATTTATTACATGTGAATTTTCTTTAAGATAAGGTGTGTTGTTACGGAAAATTCTTCTTTAATTAGCGTCAGAAAAGTTTTATGATTAATACAATTAAAATATGGTGGTGGCTTTCTGATAACGCTCAATCGGGTATGGAATAGTCATTATTATATTTAAAATAAAAAAAGGCTTGCCGATCCCGGTAAGCCTTTTTTTTATGCCTAAAACTATAAAAAGATGATGCAGTAAATAACCTGTTTTGAGTTGTAAACGCCTTTAAAATAAGGTGCTTCAGCACATATTCAATGTCCATTGACACCAATCATGATTATGGATGAAAATACGCTTGAAGAACCTTATTTATTGAGCATTGAGCCCATTTACAGAAAATCTAACGCACAATCTGGGATAAGGAATAATAATTGCCTTAAAATGAATAGTAAGAAACAAAGAGCATGAGTAAGATAGATATAAAGAGTAAGCACGACAGCATGTTATCAGATCTGATGACGCCTGTAGGCTTATATCTTAAGGTGCGCAGGAAGTATAAAGAAGTATTGCTCTTAGAGAGTTCTGACTATTCTAGCAAAGAAGATTCATTGTCATTTCTATGTTTCGATACCCAGGGTCACATGTTGCTTGCCGGAGGCGAAGTTACCTACCATGGGAAAGCAGAAGGGATGAATTCTACAGGAGAATTGGTAGGAGATGTAGAACAGTTCGTAGCCTACTTTAACCATGAAGAAGCTGGATCTTACAATGGCGTGTTTGGGTATAGCAGTTTCGATTGCATCCAGCATTTCGAAACCATACAATTTAATCCTGAAAAGCCAAGGTCCGGGATTCCTATTCTCAGATATGACTTTTTCAGGTTTATCATTGTTTTCGATCACTTTCATGAGCAATTGCATATCATAGAAAACATCATAGGAGAAGAAGACTCTAAGATGGATAACATTAAGACTCTAATCCTAGATCCATTCAGTGAGACAGAATCGTTTTCTCTTGACGGGGGGATTGAGTCCAACATGACAGACGATTATTTTAAAAACATAGTTACACGGTCTAAGAGTCATTGCCAGAGAGGAGACATCTTTCAGATGGTTCCTTCTCGAAGGTTTTCTCAGGGTTTCACAGGAGATGATTTTAATGTCTATAGAGCATTGAGATCTATCAATCCGAGTCCTTATCTATTTTACTTTGATTATGAGACATACAGAATATTCGGGTCAAGTCCGGAAGCGCAGATGATTGTGAAAGATAGAGTGGCAGAAATCCACCCTATAGCAGGGACATTTAAGCGAACAGGAGATCTTATTAAAGACAATGAACTAGCCAGACAATTGCTTGCTGATCCTAAGGAAAATGCCGAGCATATCATGCTGGTAGACCTCGCTCGCAACGATCTGAGTAAGAACACAGATGGTGTCAAGGTTCATAAGTACAAAGAAGTCCAGTACTTCTCTCACGTAATCCATCTGGTAAGTGTCGTCAAGGGTGTTCTGAAACCAGAGATATCTTGTTACCAGATATTCGCAGATACTTTTCCCGCAGGAACCTTGAGTGGTGCGCCTAAGTATAA